>JAFGJR010000070.1 GCA_016928975.1 Sedimentisphaerales bacterium
TGGAGTGCGTTGAATGAGGCGGTGTTTGCGGTCGGGGCGGTTCGCCAGAGCCTGCGAATCAGCGAGGTCATGTTCCATCCCGCCGACACGGGCCGGCCCACCGATCCCAATACCGAGTTCATCGAGCTGACCAATATCGGCGCCGCGACGATCGACCTGGCTCTCGTGTCGTTCGTCAACGGCGTCGAGTTCACCTTCCCCGGCTATGAGCTGGCCCCCGGCCGCTATTGTATCATCGTCCGCGACACCGCCGCCTTCACCGCCAGGTACGGCTCCGGTCTGCCTGTCGCGGGCCAATACAGCGGCAACCTGAACAATGCCGGCGAGCGGATCGAGCTGCTCGACGCCGCCGGGACGGTCATCCATGATTTCCGTCTGCAGGACAACTGGTTCGATATCACCGACGGGCAGGGCTTCTCCTTGACAGTGCGGGATCCCAGGACCGCCGACCCGAACGCCTACGGGGACAAGAGCCTCTGGCGGCCCAGCGCCAAGACCGGCGGCTCGCCCGGCACCGACGACAGCGGCCAGGTGCCCGCCCTGGGCTCGGTGGTCATCAACGAGCTGCTGGCCAACTCCTCGCCGGGCAGTCCCGACTGGATCGAGCTGCACAACACGACCGGTCAGTCGATCAACATCGGCGGCTGGTATCTCAGCGATGACGCCAACGATCTGACCAAGTACCGAATCGGCGCCGGCACGAGTGTTGCGGCCAACGGCTACGTGGTGTTCGATGAGGATCACCACTTCGGCAACAGGTCGGATTCGGGCTGCAAGAGCCCCTTTGCCCTCAGCGATTCCGGCGAGACCGTGCACCTGCACTCGGGCGCGGGCGGGGTGCTGACCGGTTACAGCGAGCAGGAGAAGTTCGATGCCTCCGAGGCGGGGGTGACTCTGGGCCGGCATGAAAAGAGCACCGGCTCGTACAACTTCGTGGCGATGAGCAAGCCTACGCCGGGAGCGGCCAATGCCGCTCCGCAGGTGGGACCGGTGGTGATCACGGAGATCATGTACCATCCGGACGACCCGGCGGATGCGGAGTACGTGGAGCTGCTCAATATCAGCAATGCCCCGGTGACGCTGTACGATGCGACGGAGCAGGTCCCCTGGCGATTCACGGACGATCCGGACAATCCGGGCATCGAGCTGTTGCTGCCGAGCAGTCCGCCGGTGACGCTGGGAGCCGGGGAGTATCTGCTGTTGGTCAAAGACGTGGGCCTGTTCCGCTCCCGGTACACTGCCCCGGCGGGGGTCCAGGTCCTGGCCTGGGGAGCGGGCAACCTGTCGAACGGGACGGAGAAGGTCCAGATCAGCAAGCCGGGAGAGGCGAAGGCCGACGGCACACGGACCTGGATTCGCGTGGACCGGGTGGTGTACAGCGACGGCTCACGTCCGCAGGATTTTCCGGGCGGAACGGATCCGTGGCCGGTGCAGGCGGATGGCCAGGGCTCCTCGCTCAGCCGCACGAGCGCCGGCGCCTACGGCAACGACGCCGCCAACTGGCGCGCCGCCACCCCGTCGCCGGGAAAAGCGAACAATTGAGGCTGCAAAAACAAGAACCGGTATTCAGAACCGGCGTAAGAAGTTGTAGGGGTGGGTTTCAGACCCGCCGATGAGAAGCCTGTATGATGAGATTCGGACTGATACTCACCGTTCTGGGCGCGGGTCTCTGTGCTTGCGCACGTGCAGATTGTCCCGAGGGCGATCTCAACAGCGATTGCATCGTCGATGCCACGGACCTGCGGCTCCTCGCGCAGGCGTGGCTGGGCGACTCGAACACGTCGGCCGACCTGAACCGTGACGCGCACGTGAATCAATCAGACCTCGCGATTCTTGCCGGTCAATGGGACCAGGCGGGCTGCCCGGTCGTGGTCAACGAGGTCCTGGCCCACGCGCATGCCAATGCCCCCGACTGGATCGAGCTGCACAACCTCAGCAGTCTTGCTGTAGATATCGGCGGCTGGATGCTCAGCGACCGCAAGGACGATCTCGGCAGGTTCCACATCGCCGCCGGCACGACGATTGATCCTTTCGGCTATATCGTGTTCTACGAGAGCACGCATTTCGGAAATCCGCTCAATCCGGACACGTGGACTCCGTTTGCCCTGAGCGAGAACGGGGAGACGGTCTATCTCTACTCCGGCGAGGACCGCGTGTACCCCGGCTATTTGGCCGAAGCGCAGCTTGGACCTTCGGAGACCTTTTATTCGTTCGGCCGGTACCGCAAGAGCACGGGACAGTACCGCTACGTGACCCTGAGCGAGCTGAGCCCCGGCGCCCGGAACGCCTATCCGCGCGTCGGCCCCGTCATCATCAACGAGATCATGTACCACCCCGCCAGCGACGCGGACGCGGAGTACGTCGAACTGCTGAATATCGATGAGGGCCCCGTGACGCTCTACGACTTCGCCATGATGGAGCCCTGGCGATTCCGGGACGATTCCGGCATCGATTTCTGGTTCCCCTCGGACAATCCTGTGACACTGGAGAGCGGTGAGCACCTGCTGTTGGTCAAGGATGCCGCCACGATGCACAAGCGGTACAAGCTCCCGTCCGGAGTGAGAATGATGACGTGGGGCTCCGGCAAGCTCGCCAACCAGGGCGAGCACTTGTACCTGGTCAAACCGGGCGACGTGGACACGGCCGGCATCCGCTACTGGATCGAGGTCGATAGCCTGGAGTACAGCGACGGCAACCATCCGGAGGCCTTCCCCAAGAACGTCGATCCGTGGCCCGTCGCCGCCGACGGCCACGGCCCATCCCTGAGTCGGCTCTTTCCCCACAAGTACGGCAACGACCCGAACAACTGGCAGGCCACAATCGTCACCCCCGGCTCCACAAACGACTGAACCCGGCGCAGAATCTGCTGGCCGGCTCCCGTCCACAAGCCGACTGTCATGCTCCACAGCGAATCGTGTGGCACGCATACGCCGCTGAAGGACAGGGAAGGGTCCTTCCCCCAGAGACGCCCGACGGCATACGATGAGGGTTATCCGGGAACAGAAATCGCCCTGCCGTCCAGATTCCACTTGACAGGTACCGCTTCGTTAGTACAATAGCAAAACAACTGAATAGCGAATTGTGAGACGGTCAGTTCGAGCTTCCAGCACGATGGAGAACGGGGCAAGGCGGCTCGCACGTCATTGATGCCAAAGGGGGAATCCAGTCAGACACCGAATCCTCCTGCGTTCGCGCAGAGGCAAGGGCACCATTCGTGGCGGGGGCCCGAAGGCGGTGGACTGCCGCCCACGGGGCAGGTTGTTCGAAACAAGACGCCTGCGTCAAAAGTTGGTTTCATGCGGGTCGCGCCAGGGCTGCGGTGCGTGAAATAAGATGAGGAAAGAGCGGAA
>JAFGJR010000331.1 GCA_016928975.1 Sedimentisphaerales bacterium
ACGCGGCAACGCCGGTGATCGGGTTCGAGTCGAAGAAGCCGACTGAGGGAAGACAGGTGGCGACCTCCGTCGCTTCAGCACATGCTGCCCGGAGTGTCTCGATGTCGTTGGCATCCGTCGGGTTGAGCAACTCGACGCCGTCGATCTTCACCGTCTCGATTCCATCGCTGCCGGCGACGTTGACGCAGTACGTGCCGCCGTTGGACCGCACGGCGTCCACGAGTCGCTGATCGATCTCCGCGACGACGATCCGGCGGAAGTGGCCGCTCTGGAAGGCCTCCTTGGCGAACAGCCCCGCCTGGATGGGTCCGAAGCCGAAGCCTGCGAAAACACGCTCGCTCATGCTGGCGACCCGCCCCTACAGATACTGCTTGATGTCCCTGTCGTCCGTGAGGACGCGGATTTCCAGATCGTACGTGCGGCTCCTGCCCGGATCGAGGCGAATGAGCCGGTTCTGCTCGCGTGCCTTGCTCTGGCCGATGGGCGGATTGGTTGCGGGCTCCAACCCGGTGACGTACTCGCCCGGTCCCCAGTGCTGCCAGTTGGCCAGCGCGGGCAGTTGCTTCTTCTTGTACCGCATGACGACGGCCAGACCGAGCTTCTTGTTGTGCAGGCCGATGGTGCATATGCCGTCGCTGTCCGGGGTGACGTCGATGAAACCACAGGCTTCGCCTGTGCCGCGATGGGACTCCAGTGGTCCGGGGCACGTGCGGAAATCGTGCGAGTCGTTGAAAATGGCATCGTCCATCGGCGAGCCGCGTGATTTCCATTCGCCGCGCCAGACGATCCTGGTGCCCTCATCGACGAGGGGCCAGCCGTAGTTGCAATGATAGAGCATCATGTGCGGCGTGGGCGAATTGGCGACGTTGGTCACCACGTCGTGTATGCGGATGACCGGCTCGCCCAGCGGGCTCGCGATCGTCCGCCGCAGTTCGAGATTCGGCCCGAATACGCGAGACTCTTTCACCAGGGCGGTGATACTCATCTTCGGACTGTCGCTGTTCAAATCGGGTTGGAGAATGGATTCGACATGGGCGGGGAGGTTACTGATCCTCCCGTGCAGGCCCCGCTCACCGAAGCTGTCGGTCTCCGGCCCGCCGGCATGGGTCAGGCCGCACGTCGTGAGCAGGCCGCCCCCGAAGGCCCAGAGCCATTCGAGACCCCGGTTCGCGTCCGGCCGGGGAGCGGTCACCCCTGCGTGGCTCAGCCACACGAGACTGTGCTGATTGTGGAAGGCATCGACGATGTCGAGTGCCCGGTCGATGACGACGCGGTAGCGAAGGCCCGAGCCCGTGTTCACCCAGGCGATTCGCGTCCCGCGTCCCGGTCCGTCGTCGAGCACCGAGGACTCGATGCCGCCGACTTGCGCGGCGTTGCCCACTTTGTCCTGCCAACTGAATTGCCGCTTCTTCGTTGCCATTGCACGTCACTCCACTTTCTCAGTCCAAAGCCTGTCGCAGGGCCTCGAAACTCTCGAAACCTCCTTGTGTCCGGACGACTTGCAGCATTTTGGAGTAGGGCCGGATGTTCCCATAGCGGTCCCCGAGCGGGGCCTTGATGTAGAGCGAGGCGAACAGGTTGCCCGCCTGGACGGCCTGTACGAAATCGATCGTGCCCTTGCGAAAGGTGTCGAGGTTGCTCGCGATATACGTGATGAGCCCAGCACGGAATGAGTCGCCGGCGCCGACCAGATCGACGACCTCGCCGGCCATGAAGCGGGACGTCACCTTCGCAGGACATCCGGTCCGGCCGTCGGGACATAGATGCGTCTCGTAGGCGCCGTCGCTGACCGTGACGCCGAACAGCTTGGTCCGGTCGTCGTCCTGCCAGAACCTGTGCGTCAGGAAATCGAGGAAATGCACGTTGTACGCGTGCTCGCTGAGATTGGCCTTATCCGGCTTGCGGCTGAGGGTGTTCTCGATCAGCCTGGCTTCGTCGGAGGAGGTGAAGAACAGGTCCAGCTCCGGCAGCAGCGGCTCCAGGAGTCGATACTCCTTGACCGGCTTGCCTTCGGCGATGAGCTTCCTTGGATTTCCGGTCAGCGTGTGGCTGTCGGCGATGGTTACTGCCCCTTTGTCACGGCACCAACGGATGAACTCGGCGAGATCCCGGCCGTCGTTGGCGTCGCCGCGATCGGACAGGCCGGAGTACATGTAGTACACGACTCGCGGCCGCAGGCGCTCCACGGCGTCCGTGAAGTTCGCGAAATCGAAATCGTCGTTGGCATTGGGAAAGTAGGCGATGCCGCCTCGCTCGCCGCCGGGGATGCTGTGGATGAAGGTCGTCCCGGTGCACGCGGTGGGGTGGACGTACGTGGCCGACATGTCGATGCCATTGGCGGTCATGACATCGTGGAAGTACCGGCCCTGGGCGTCGAGGCCGTCGTAGTCACCCTTGCCGAGATTGACCGCGACGGCGACTTTCAGGCCGGTTCTCGCGATGAGCGGAGCGGTGTTGCCGGGTCCGCCGGCGGTGGCGAAACCCTCGTCAATCCAGTGCTTGATCTGCTCTTGGGGGTACGTCGGCATGTCCTTCGATTTGCACTTGGCCAGACCCCCTTTGCCGACGAGCGTGTCGGCGAACTCGAAGTCTGGGCGGCGCAAGTCCACGACCGCCGTATTCAGCACCAACACATCCACAGCCATCAATCGGTCTCCATGTATCGCTTTCAGTGCATCTCCGCCTCGCACGTGCCGATCGCGGGGCGGTAGAAGTTGAACTGCACGTTCGGATGGTCGGCCAGCAGCGACATGGGCACGGCACTGTCGGCGATTCCCTTGCTGATCATCAGTGTTGTCAGTCGCATCCCGAACGGATTGTCGTGCGTGCCCGCCTGCCAGATCGAGACTTTCTCCGCCTTCCACGTCTCGAGCGGCCCGACACTGATTGCCTGGGTCGGCACGCTCGTCACCACGCCGCCGCCACTGGTGCGGGCGTTCTGCATGACTGTCACCGGGTGCAGGTCCACCACGCGGGTCGTGAGCCGGCGCAACTCCTGGGGTGTCGGCGGCTGCTCTTTGTATTTGCCCGTGCGCCGGACGGGGTCGTTGAACGCCCAATGCTTGATGTCCCCCTGGCCACCCTGCATGACGACGCAGCGCACACCCTCCCAGCTCCTGATGTAGGCGGACGCGTCGGCTTTGGGGAAGTGGAGGTTGCTCTCGGGCATCTTGAGGTCCTCCCGGATGCGGTCGAAGCACAACTCCCGGTCGGCCCGGGCGAAGGAAAGCGGATGGGTCTGGGGGACTTCCCGGCCTTGCATGTACCACTCGTCCATGCCCCAGAAGTGGGCGTTTCGCAGGTCGATCTCCAACTGATTCACGAGCCGGGCGACCAGCGGAAGCTGCTCCGTCGGGCCGATAGGCCCGCAGATGCCGGCGGGATTGTCCGGTGTCGCCTGCTTCCACGCCGTGATGTACTCCAACGCCTCGGCAAGGTAGAAGTCCTCCTGCGTATCGTAGAAGACGATCTTGAAGCCCTCGCGGCTCAAGGCAGCCATGTCCTCCACGGTCAGGCGGGCGGCGTCGTTGAGGATCTCGTCGTCGAGGGTCGTGTAGTCCCACCAGTCCGGCGCCAGAATACTCAGCTTTCTCGCCATGTGACTCTCCTTATGTCAGGTGGACCAGGTCGCCCAGCTCCTTCTTCAGGACGTTGTCCTGGGGGTAGGCGTGGCCGAGATGCTGGCGGAAACCCTCGGCGAAGTCGCGGCCGATCTCGGTGCCGCGCTTGCGGCCGAATGCCTTCATCATGTTCACGTACTCATCCATGCCGTGATGCTTGAGCAGCCAGTCCCGCTGGCTCTCGTGACAACAGAGCATCTTCTCTTTCATGTCCATCGCGTTGCTGATATCGACGATCATGCTTGGCTGGACCGGCGTGCCGAGCTTGTCCTTGCCCTCGACGGGATCGGCATAGTACAGGTGCGGAATCGGCTCGAACGGCTCGGCGCCGGGTGTCTCGACGTTGACCACGCCGCAACAGAAGCAGGCGGTCTGAGCAAGTCGGCTGGCCGTCTCGTGGTCGACCATGTAGTCCGACGGGCTCAGTGTCAACACGATCCTCGGCCGGACCTTGCGCACCAGCTCGATGGTCTTGAGCAGGGTCCCGCGGTCGTACATGATGAAGATGTCGCCGCATTCGAGGCAGTGATATTCGCCATCGAGCATCGCGGCGGCCCGGGCGGACTCACCTTTGCGAATCCGGCTGATCTCGTCCCGAGTGTACTGCACTGTCCCGCAATCACCCGGGGCCATCGTGGCGATGTGGACCTGCCAGCCACGCTCGTGCAGCAGCGCCAGCGTGCCGGCGCACATGAACTCCGCATCGTCCGGATGGGCCCCGATGCTCACGACGGCTCTTTCACTTGTCAACATGCGTAGTGCCCAGAATGCTTCTTGAAATGCCTTGCGGCATCGCCACAAACGCGCTCATTTGCCCATCAGGTGGTTCACGATGAGCAGGTCCAGCTCTTCATAGTCGCGCTCGGCGATCAGTTGATCGACCTTGCCTTGATCGAGACTGCCGACGAGCTCCACGAGCCGCAGGAAGATGGTCCGGCTGTTGCTCAGGTGCTTGGTGGCCACGTCCTGTTTCTGGGTTCGCATGGCCTTGACGTCGAGGCCGACGAATTCGCCCTTGGCGCCGAAGCTGTACTTGTCGAGGACGCGGACCTGGTTGAACGCGCGGCGTATGTTCACTGCGCCGAAGCTCTTGTCCTCGTCGAACTTGAGCCCGTTCTGATCGTTCAGGTGAACCGTGTAGAGCTTGTCGTAGGCGAGGGCAAAACCCATCTCGTCCGACGGATCGAGTCCGGCCAGGATCACGTGGGCGGTCTCGATGTTGACGCCGACGCGGCTGGGGTCCTTCGTCAGGTAGCCCAGCGCCAGCGCGTGTCCGGTCGTAGGGATATAGGCCTGGTCCATCGGCTCATTGGGCTTGGGCTCGATGGCGATCTTGATGTTGGGGTTGTAGCTGAGCATGTCGTCGATGGCTTCGACCAATCGATCGGTCGCGACCTTGGGGTCCTTGGCCTCGCGGATGTACGTCCCTTCGCGGGCGAGCCACAGAACGATCAATTTCGTGTTCAGTGCGACGGCGATGTCGATGGCTCGCCGGCTGCGGTCCTTTGCATACTGACGTTCCCCGGGATCATTGGACGTGTAGCCGCCGTCGATGGTCCGCGGGTCCTCCCACAGCCTCGGCGCGACGAACTCCGCCGTCAGCCCCTCATCTTTGAGCGCCCGATAGACTTCTTGGGCTGCCTTGGTGATCTCCTTTGGGCCCAACTTGTTCATATCCGGCACGGCGTCGTCGTCGTGGAACTGCACGCCGTCGAAGCCCAGTTTCTTGTACAGCTTGAGCTTCTTCGCGAACGCGATGCTTTTCCGCACGGTGGGCCCGAACGGGTCCGCCCCCTCATGAATATTCCACGGCCCAAACGAAAACCGATATTGTCCAGCCATCTGCATACCTCCTTAAACCTTGTTTCATATCCATGTTTGTTGTTGTGCGCACATGGTAGCCCACCACGGCCGTTCTGTCTACCATCTGCCTGTTCGGGCCGTGCAGGGAAGAGGGCACGGCGAGGCTCACCACACGCGGTCCTCGCCCTCTTCATCAGTATGCCAGCTTCAGGCATTCACGCCGGCACCCATCAGATTCATCGTTTCCTCTCGTTGAGAATTGCCAGGGCGTGGCGGGCGTAGTGGCCGCGCAGGTCCTGGGCGTACTGTCTGAGGATTCGCTCGCCGAGACTGTCGTAATCGCCGCAGCGGTAGAGGGCGCGGGCCAGCATCAGCTCGCGCAGGGAGCACTCGCGAGTGGTGTTGTCCGTCGGGCTGGGCGGGATCTCCCGCGTGGCCGTCTCGATATCTGTGAAGGCGTGGCCGGCCATGCCAGGCTTCTGGAGCAACTCCGCCAGCGGCCCGGCAGCGGCGGACTTGCCCAGCACCTCCAGTGCCTCCGCCACGGCTCGATGGTGTGACAGGGCGTGCTCGGCGCCCAGTTGTCGTACTTTGGAGAGAATCGGCTGCAATGCTTCATCCCGGCGGGTTCGACCCAGGGCGATGATCAGGCTGTCCACCACACTCACGCTCGCGCCGTACTGACCCATGCCGGTGTACTTCCAGCCCTCATCCCACTGGCGCTGGGCGACCGCTTGGGCCAGAGTCTCGGCGCCGGTCGGATCGCCCATGACGCCGAGGATGTGAGCGTAGGTGAGCTTGTCCTTCTCCATGTCGGCCGACCGGTAGGCGTCACGAAGCAGAGGCAGGGCCTGCTCAGGCTCAGCGAAGATCTTCTCCAAATCCCGAAGGTCGTTCGTGACACAGGTGACCGCCTCCTCGATCTGCTCTTTCGGCAGGGGGAAGGAGTCCTCATGTGTGAGAACCTCCGGCGGCAGGTTGCCTTTCTCCGCGAGTTGCCGCTGCAACTGGCGGATATCGATTTCACGCAGAGCCCTGCCTTCCCTGGCGGCCATCGCGGCGGCCAGACCGGCGGCATAGCCCTGATTCTGCACATCAGCCTGCATCCGGATGACCGGCATGACGTCGCGATGCGCGCTGACCGCAAGTCCCGTGACCAGAACGCCCTCGATGCCCCTGGGCAGCAGGCAGCGGTAGGGGACGTAGCAGGGCATCGTCTCTCGGTTCGGCGGCCGGAGCAGGAAGATCGGGTGGATCGTGAAGCCGTGCGAGTCGAAGTTGCTGCTGGCGCGTACGACGGTATCCGGGAACGTTCGATCAAGGTACACGTCCATCGGCGAGAGACAGAAGTCGCCGACGATCTGTCTTCGCTCGCGGCTGTCGATGATCTGGCCCAGATCGTAGGCGCCGCCGAACTTCTTCCGGGCGGCCAGGAACGAGTACGAGGTATCCGTGACGTCGATGTCGTCGATGAAGTCAAAATCGGTGTTCGTGTACCGGGCTCCCGGCTCCCAGGGCGGCAGACCTGTGCCTTGCACGGCGACGTGGGCGCCGGCAATATAGCTGCACGAGGCGCCTGCCGCCGCCGCGACATCGGCGCTGCCGGTCGCATCGATGACAGCTTTCGCCAGGACCACCCCGCGGCCGTCAGGCGTGGCGACAACCACTCCTTTGACTCGGTCCCCGTCAACGAACGCGCCGCAGCCGAGCGTGCCGTACCAGATGTCGGCCCCGGCTCTGCGCAATTCCCGCCGATACCACTCGATTTTCAACTGGCTGTTCCATGCCTGGCCCTGTCCGCTCTTGCCCTCCGCCTCGCCGCCGAGCTGGGCCAGGCCCTGGTCGAGCTCCTTCGTGAATCCTCCCCGGCGGCCGTAATAGTATTTGCCGATCAGGCCCATCGTGCCGATGCCGCCCAGGCCGTGCAGGTATTCCACGACGAGTGTTCTGGCTCCCTGGCGGGCGGCGGCGATTCCCGCCGGGGCGCCGCCAGTGCCGCCGCCGACCACGACCACGTCGTACTCGCCAAGGACGGGCACGGCACACTTGCCGGTCTTTATCTGCGGCGTACGCGCGCCGATGCGCATCCACGCCGGCTCTTCGCGAACGTCGCCTGACGCGACAGGCCTGACGTTCGTCATCATGATTTTGACCGTGCGCGGCGGCTGCATCGCTCGTGCCTCCGCAGCCGCGGCCTCGCCGATGCGAGTCCCGACCTCCATCAATTCCAGAGGCCGCAACATCTGTTCCGCCGCACGATCCGACACATCCGCACAGCCACCAAGCACGTACACAAATTCCACGCCGGCGGGACGGAACACGTCGAGATCGATCTTCTGAGCACCGGGCCATTCGCAGCATTGTTGCGCCTTGCCTCTCATCCCGTCGGGCGGCACCTGGAACAGCGTCTCGGAGGCGTCGACCTGACCGGCGTCCCAGGTCCTGTCGCGCGCGACCTGTTCGGCGCTGGCGAACGAGGCGAACGAGCCGTCGCTCATGGGAATTGCCAGCGTGTATTCAATTGCCTCGAAGGCGCGTCCGTCGGAGGCATATACAGGTGCCGGCAGCTTGCGGGCCCGTGCCCGCTCCTCCTCGCGAACCTGTCCACCGACCACGATCCTCTTGAACAGGTGTGTCCCCGGGGAGTAAGGCTCGAACGAGGCGCCGGCCAGCCGGGCGACAGTCGCTCTCGGCGTCGCGTCGATGATGATCCTGGCCTTGATTGCCTGCCGGCCGGAACGATTGGCCATGACAATACCCGCCGGTCGGCCCGATTCATCGTGAAGGACGTCAGTCACATAGCAGCCGTACAGGAAGGGCACGCCGGCGTCGAGCAGGGCGTCATCCAGCGCCCGTTTCACCTGCATCGGCGTGGGCGGGATCCGATTCACGCGGGAGGCCGTGACGCGATCGTCCGGTCCGGTCAGCAGGACCTCTCCCAGAAGCACCCGCTTGGCGCCGGCGGTCTTCTTGACGGCGAATCGCAGATACCGGACCTTCTGGCCAATCGTCGTGGACAGGGCGACGGCCGCGTTCTCGAAGGCTCCGTCCCCAAGCCTGGCATTGTCTACAACCGCCACCTGGCGCCACTGCTGCCCATCATCGCTGGCCGAGACGCCGATGCTCGCGACCTCGAAATCGCCGTTTCGCTGGTACGCCATGACGGTGGCGAGAGTGACGAGTTGCCCACTACCGAGATCGGCGACAAGGCTCACATCGCCGTTGTACTGGACGCTCTGCGAGGCAGCGCTGTGCCACTTGCCATCCTTGAGCAACGATGACGGCTCAGAGTCCTTGTGCGGCGAGGCGGACGGTGTATCCGCCTGGTAGTAGAAGGGCAGACTGCCGCGAAGTCGCGCTGCCGCCGGCGGCTCGGCAAACATGGCCATGGCCAGTGGGGACGTCGGCTCTTCGTCCGGCTCCAGCCAGAGCCGGTATGTCCCGCAGAGATCCTCGCCGAGGTAAGGCCGGGGAGCTGCGAGAAAGACCTTGGCCCCATTTTCAGCCGCGGCCACCGCTGCCGCCACGGCCCCCGAGGCTCCGCCGACCACGACGACGTCGATATCGTGGAGGACCGGAATCTGCCTGGCGGACTCCAGCACGAACCTGTCGCCGGCCGGTCCGGCGGTCTCTTTCGCGACCGTCCCTCTGGGTCTCTCAGCCGGCCTGGAGCAGCCTGTCGGCGAGATGAGCGAGCAGCAGAACAGGATCGTCAGCGATACTTGCATCCGTCTTCGCATATCTGTTCCTTTCAGACTCCAATCCGAGGTTCACGCCGTCTGCACCCATCTGTTGTGGGTTCTTCGCGTCGGCTGCCGCAATTATCCGCATTTGCCTCCCGCTTTCAACCGCGAATCGGGACCCGACTCATTCATCGTCTGGCGGCCCGAAGGTGAAAAAAAGGAAACAAACCTTGTAACAATCCCGGGTCACCGGCGTCTTATCCTGTGGAAAGGTTATAGCCGTGGGCGCCGTGGCGGGCGAAACGGTCGTGGAGGAAAAGCGACGGAAAGTGCGACCGTCAGAGGCGCTGTGTCATCAGGATTGCGTTGGGACAGGTCGGGGCCGAACGGTCTGACCGGAAGACATGGAGGATCAATGCGGTATCGCTGCACGCCGTCCCCGACGGCCGGCAGCATAGAGCCAAATAGTGGGCGGCGAAGATGCGAACTGTATCCACGTCGGCACCCCATCGTCGGCGTGTGAGGGAGCTCCCAATGCTCCGGTTCTTCACCCACAGTTTCCAACCGCCATACC
>JAFGJR010000332.1 GCA_016928975.1 Sedimentisphaerales bacterium
CGACTCGCGGCCGGCGGCATAGGCGTTGACCACCACCGACAGCTCGTCCGCTCCCTCGAGTTTCACTTCGGCGGGCGCCCCCGATCCGGGCAAGGCAAGCCGTCCGGCTATGGACGTGACCACCCCGGCCAGCCGGAAATAAGCTGCACCAAGCGAGATCACGCCCACAGCCCCGACGCCATACAGGACCAGGCGCCCCCCGCGAAGCAGGCTGCGCCCTCCTGCCACAATGCCAGAATCCTGCAACTCAGCCAGGGCCGCCACACACAAGGAGGCGACGGCTATCGTCACCGCAACCCAGACCAAGCTCTTTTGGGCTTTCAACACGGCTCCTCCAGACCCATCCCTTGCAGGTTCATCACCCATTCGTCACGGACGACGGCCTCAATACCGCCGCCAGTTGGGAGCTTCCTGCTCATCGAGATTCTCAACCACGACGCTGTCCATCCGCTTGAACTCCTCCGGGTCGGTCTCGGCGACAATCCGCTCGCGAAGCCGCAGGGCCTCCAGATAAGTCGGCCGGATCATCAGAGCGAACTTCACGTTGAACAACGCATTCGCCACATTGCCCTCGAGATAGTCCTTGGCCGCTCGGGCATAGGCATCCTCGGCCAGACGCGCCCGGTCGATACCCAGCAGCGACTTCTTTGCCGCTTCTCGCTTCGCACGCACGTCGTCCATGCGGTCTTTCGGGCTGGTCTGCGCCGGGTCATTGATAATGTGAGGCGTCAGCATGACAATCACCTCTTCCCGCGAGACCGTATCCTTCGTACTGCGGAACAGAACGCCGAGGAGGGGCAGATCCCCAAGCAACGGCACCTGCCCCTTGCTCGTGTCGATCTTGTCGCGGAAGAGGCCGCCGATGACGACGGTCTCTCCGTCCTTGACGAGCACATTCGTCCTCAACTCGGTCGTCTTCTCATCCGGAATGCCATTCGACTTCAACACGCCGTCGCTGTCCTTCGGATAGATGTCCATACGGATGTAGCCGTCGTTGCAGATGTAAGGACGGAACACGAGACGCGTGCCCGTCTCCAGGAAGGACACCGATTGTGTGGTCGAAGTCTGGCTCTGGGTCGTCGCGTCGATATACCCGATCTTGTTGCCGATCAGCACCTGACCTTCCTGCTTGTTGACCGCGAGGACCTTCGGATTCGCGAGCACGGTCGTGTCGGTGACTGTCTCCAGAGCCGTGATGAGCGCCTGGATGTTGTCTGCCGAGAAACCGATGGAGATCCCCGCCTCCGTTGTGGGGGCGAAGCCAAACGTCTCCACGTTCGTACCTTGGGCCTGTGCTCGGGCGTCTCCGGTCAAATTAGCCGGAAATCCGGTCACGGCCACCCCGGACAGCAGGTTCCAATCGATGCCGAACTGCATGTCCTCGGTCAGCTTCACCGCCATGATCGTCGCCTCGACCAGGACCTGTTGCGGTCTCACGTCGACCTCGCGGATCAAGGCCTCGGCCCTCTCCACGTTCTCCGGGTAGTCGAAGATGATAATCATGTCGTTGAGCGCCATGTCGTCGCCACCGCCGGTCGAGGTCAACCCGCCACCACTGCCGCTGCTGCCGCCGCCGCTCCCGGAGGAGATCGCCTTCTGGGCGGCGGTGGTCATCTGGATCTTCGCGTTCGAGGACCCGCTCAGGACCGGCTGCACCAGCTTGCTGGCCTCGGCCGCGGTGACGTAGTACAGCGTGATCACCTTGTGAACCATCCGTTCCGGGTCCTCCTTGATCTTCTTGAGCTCCTCGGCCGTGTAGACTCTCACGAAATTGTCGTCCTGCTCGTACTTGAAGCTGTTGCCCAGCACGGCATCGAGCGCCTGCTCAAACGTGACCTCGTAGAGCCGACTGACCGTCAGAGGCCCTTCGACCCCCGCCGACGGCACAATGTTCTTCTTGCACAGATTGGCCAGCAGCCGCAGGCCCTCGCGAATCGTCGCCTCCTTGCGAAACGCGATGAACTTGATCAGACAACCGTTCGAGAAGTCCACCACGTTGTTGGCATCAATCACGTCGTCATTCGCCGCCGGATCCGGATTCGGCGCCAGGGCATCGGTCTGGGCAACAGCGATGGAACCGGCTGCCAGAATCAGCAGCACGGCGCAGAGCCACCGCCATCTCCATCGAGAGCCTGATTCATTCGTATTGTTGTTCCGGTACATAATCATACTCCTGCTCTTTCAAAGACGCGTCTTGGAAAAACGTGAACGTGTTCTATCTCAATTCAGCAACTCACTTGTCTACATCCAGATGCTGCATCAGCTTCAGAGTCAATTGTGTTCCGTTACATCCAACAAGCACCGAATCCTCATAGATACGCAGCACTTCAAATTCGCACGTGTCCGGGCCGTCCCGAACGGTGATTCGATCCCCGAGGCGCAGCAACTGGTCGTTGATGTAGGCCTGGGGCCTCCCGTCTTTCAGGACCGCCTCCAACTTCAGTCTCTGCCCCAGTCGCACAACGACCTCCTGTGCACGACCGGGGGCCACCGCACGCACTTCGGTTCCAGGGTTCCGCAACGAGCTGGAATTCTGTCGAAAGCACTCCCAGTCTCGCGCGGCGAAGAAGTCCCGGTTGATGTAATCGTTTCGGCCCGGAAGATTGGGCAGTTGCAAATAACGGATGTTGCGTGGCGGTTTTGGGACCGCGGATGGCGTCTGGGACGTGCCGGTGTCCGCCGCCGCGGGACCGGGGCGACGACCCGTCAGCACCCGGAACCACATGAGCCCCATAATCGCCAGCAGCGCCAGCGCAAACGCGGCCTTGCGCTTGTCGACGGCCAGATGGTCCAGCACTTGGCGCACCTGCACGATCCGATAGTCCCGACTGTATGCCATCGCTCACGATCCTATAAACCAGCCGCCACATGCGTCACGCCCGGATCCGCCTGCGGCCGGTAGAAGATGACGGCATTCATCTCCATGCGCACGTGACCGGCGAAATCGCCGTCGTTCTGCAACGCGACTTTCAGGATGCGGACCAACCGGTCCATCGTCTGCAAGTCGCGGAAGAAGCTGAAAATGTCCTTGAGGCTCCCCTGGCAATCGATGTGGACGGGGATGCACTGGATGTCCTCGGACTGCACGTTCGAGCCCGGCACGACGACATGGTCCGCCAGATGATGGTCGGTCATGAGCCGGGCGATCTCCTGAAGGAACAGACCGGACGATTCCTCCGCAGGGACATAGCGGTCGTAGTGCTCGACGATCCGCTCGATGCTTTCGAGGCGTGTCCGCAGCGCCGGCAGCTCCTTGCTCTGCGCGGCGGCCGTCTCGATCAGACGGCTCTGCTGGACTTTCGCCTCGCGCAGCGATTGCAGTCTCTTGTGAGAAGGCAGGTAGCCGTAGAAGACGAAATCGGCGCAGAACAGGACTGCAACGCCATACAGCCACATCTGTTGCTTGCGACCGGTTCTTTTCAACACAGCGTCTTTCATCGGCTGGGAGTTTCCTCATAATTGGCGAGGTAACAGACGACCTCGAATTCTGTCACTTCCAGAGACTCGATCTGTCCGGCCGAGACGGTGCCAGCCTGGGGTCCGGGTACGGCCTGCGACGCTCCGGCACGAGCCCGGACCTTGCCGCTGCGCCAGAACGAAGCATGCACCTGGCGAAAATAGGCAGAATCATCCAGCCGGCGAACCAGCGCCGCCACGTCGGCGGGACTGACTGCCACCCCGGTCAGAACGATCCGGAAACGAACGCCGCCCACCAGGGTCCCTCTCGAGGTGCCGGTGCCGTCATCCGCCGCGCGGACCCCGGGATCGCTTGCACCCGGGCTCTTCCGGTCGTCGGAGGGCGGCTCGGCGGTGAACTCGATCCGGCTCAGCACCACGGTTTCGCCGATGATATGGCTCATTTCCGCGAGCACGGCCGCTATGTGGATTCTCGAATCGATCCGCTCGATCAAATCCGCCTTCTCCCGCACGCCGTTCAGGTCCTTCGTGACGGTATTGAACTCCTGGAAGGTCGCTTGCGCCTCGACCCGCTTGGTCTCCAGTCGCACCAGCTCCGCACTGGCTCGCGTGATCTCGTGCGTGGAAGTCAGGTTATAGCTTATCATGGCAATGAATGCGACCGCCAAGACCACGTACTGCCGGCGCCTATGCAACCGCTGGCGTCTGTCTTCCTTGTACCACTCCGGCAAGAAGTTGATTTCCCTCATGGCCGTTCCCCTTCCAGCGCCGGTTCAGGCAACACCTCCGGCCCTTCGTGCACGACGGCAGAGGGGACTCTTCCCTTCAGACTCAACCCGACGGCGAGGGCCAGGTCGGGCGCACAATGGCCGCACGCCTCAGCGCCACCGACACTCTCCAGATCGAGACCGCGCAGCGGCTCGCCGAGTTCCACCGCGATCGACAAATGCCGCTGCAGGACGTCCAGCAGCACTCTCTCGTGCGCGCCACCGCCGGCCACCAGCGCTCGCTCCACCCGCTTGCCGCGGAACGTCACCGTGTGGTACCGAAGACACAGGGACAACTCCCGGGTAAGCTGCTCGGCCGCCGAGGCGAGCGCATCCGTGACCAGATGGCGTGTCTGTTCCTCCACGGACTCATCTCGTTGCATTCGCAAACGAACCGACTCCGCGTCGGCGACGCTGATCTCCAGCTTCGACGCAATTTCCTCGTCGAACCGGGCGATCCCGAACGGCATCTGTTTGGCGAGACAGATTTCGCCGTTGCGACCGAAGGCCACCGTCGTGTACCGGTACCCGACGTCCACGAAGACCAGGGTCCGCTGTTTGTCTTCCTCGCGGCGCATGGCTCGCTCGAAACTACGGAACAGCGCACACGGGGCCACGTCGATCCCCGCCGGTTGAAGTCCCGCCTCTTCCAGCAGGGCGATATGGCGTTCGATGGTCTGTGCTTTGGCCGCCAACACGATGAACTCGTTCTTCACCTCGTCGTCCTGGCGCACGCTGCCGGCGAGCAGGTAGTCGATGGCGTCCGTCTCGACATCCAGATCGAACCTCCCGGCGGCTTCCTTGCGCAGCGCCTTATCCATCTGGGGCGATTCCGCCTCCGCCAGACGCACAGAGGTGATCTGCAGTTCCTCCGCCGACAGCGCCGAGACGGCGCTGCGTCCCCGGAAGTGGCCGCGGGCCAGCAACTGCCGGATCGCCGAGATCGCGCAGCGCTGGCGCTGCGAGTCGTCCATGGAGGCCGACGCGGGCATCGGAGCCTGTCCCACCGACAGCACGCGCAGGCTGTCCTCCGATTGGGCCAACTGGATCATCTTGACACCACTGTGCCCGATATCCACCCCGATGGGCAGGATCTTCTGGTTTCGGACTATCCATTTCGACATCAACATGTTCACGCCGCTCAGTTCGATACAGAGATGAACCCCGTCACCGCCTCAATAGTCACGGTCTTTGTCATATTCCCGGCCTGCAGGATGATCGTCCCCGCGCTATTCAGGGGGCCCCCGCTGCTGTCGTAGGGGCTGCCCAGGTAATCAAATGTCACTTTGTTGTAGGTGCCGAGGTTCGTGGAGACGATCTGCACCTGGTCGAGGCGGCCGTCGTTACGGAAATCGACCATGTAGTCAAAGCCCTTTTTGACGGGATGCGGGACCACGTTGCCACTCGGACCGTCCAGCACCCAATATCTCTCCGTTGACGGACTGAAGTCGACCGTGTAGGCCTGGCCCCGGCTGATCGCCATGCTCTTGGCGTACTCCAGGTCGGCCGCCACCACGTTGGCGGCGGCACGAATCTGCATGCTGCTGGCGGAAGACATCATCGGAACGACCACCGCGGCCGCAATGCCGATAATCAGCACGACCAGGATCATTTCAATGAGTGTGAACCCGCCTCCCGGCATGCCCGGCCGTGCCGCCCGTCGTGCGTTTCGTTGTTTCACGTTTCTACACATTACAGACCCAACCTCCGTTCTTTAGTTCGGCCCGTCCGGGACGCGCCTTTACCTGCGACAGCGCCGGCCCGCGGGAACTGAGTGTCGGCATATACAAGACATATCAAAAGAGTGAGGCCAAAACCGCCGGAACAGGCACAGAAGCGCGGATCGCAGTTGGTCCGCAGCCGATACAGTCCTCAGAGCTTCTACCATCTCAAGTCAGAGTCGACAGGACTGCTACAGTCGGCCGTCGCCCGCCGCGCCGTCGGTGGAGACCGCGACCGCGGTTCTGGAGCCGGCGCATACGCGCCGTCGTTCCGTGGTCACCGGGATTTTCCTGTGCTGCACCTCTATGACCAATAACCAGCGAAAGATTCCCGGACTCAGGCGGCAGCGGCCACCGGGACTACTCTCTGTGAATACTTCGATAGAAGGCGCCCGCCGCCGGACTCCACAGAGTCCGAACGCCGCCGGGCCAGGTCACAATCGCCGCCTCGACCGGGTCGCCGGTGACGGTCGCATCCGCACCGCGTTGATCGAGCCTCCAGCGTGCCACGAGATTCGGTACGGAGCCGCCGGACTTGACGACCCGGACCTCTCCTTCGCTCAGACCTCGATTGTAGATGCAAACGTCGTCAATCCAGCCGTTCCAGAGCCTGTCGGGTCTATCGGCGTTCTGTCCGATCATGACCCTGTAGTTGTTCGTATTGATCGAACCCGACGTGGTCTCAGAGGCGTCGAGATTGCCGTCCACATATAGATAGATCTTCGTGCCGTCGTAGACGCCTGCAACGTGACGCCACTGACCGTCGTTGACGTTGGCGCTGCCCACCAGGCTGCCGTACAGGTGATCGTGCGTGAGACCGGTGCAGGCAAACTCGATGTAGTTGGTGCTCGAGTACCTTTGAATTCGCCAGGCGCTGTCTCCCTTCGTCAGGATCGCCTGAAAGCTGCGGTTGAAGGCAGCCACCTTGATCCAGGCGGCGATGGTTATCTGGCTGCTTATGTCGAAGGAGGACTCATCCCGCACTTCAATGTAGTCATCCGTGCCGTCGAATCGAAGAGCGCCGTTGACCTGCCCGCCCGCAGGATTCCACGTGGGGGTCCCATAGACGTAGGCATAGTCGCACGCCGTGGAATCACCGATGGTCTGTGTGAAGGTGTCATTCAGGAATAACCCGCCGCGGATGTTGACGTCGGCGGCGCCGGCGTTGAGGCGGATCCCACCGCCCACCACTGCCAGACCCTGCACGTTCACGTCGCTGACCTCGTCGATGACGAGGTCGTTCGTGACGTACAACGCCGGGAGGTTCTTGCCCCCGATGATCGTGACGTGATTGCCGTGAATCGTCAGGCTGCCCGATACGAGCAACATGCCGTCGATCGTGACATTGTCGCCCAGGCAGAGGTCGCCGCTGTAGTAGAAGATCTGGGGCGGGTCGTAAGGACCGCATGTCCGGCTTGACATCGGGGACGTCAGGGTTTGCGTCGTGTAGCGCGAGGTGAATTCAGAAACGCTCACACTGGGCCAGGCCAGGGAGAGCGTCTGCGGGTTGAGCTGGCCGGTCTGGCTGCCGCCGCCAGTCAAGGCAGTGGCAAAGACATCGCCGTCAATGACGCCGTAGTTGACGAGATTGCCCCCGCAACGGACATCGCCATGGACGGCCAACCCGGAGGTCAGAGTACCGGCAGCCCCCATCCAGAGGGCAATGGCGGGGTTCAGACGAAGCTCGGCCGACAAGCGGCTGCTTCCCACCCTCTGCGCATCCTGCAACCGGTACGCCTCGCAGGTGATCGAGTAGTTCTGGCGCTCATTCGGATCCGACTCGTCGCGCGCCACACTCACGTCGTAGAAATCGGAGCCTGGCGTCACGAGCTGCTGGCCCGTCGCCCCGGCCCAGTACTCCGAGCCCGCATCCTGGGGCTGGAGAATCAGGCCTCGGGCATGCTCCAGCGCCGAATCCGCCAGTTGATCCATCTGCGTGCGCAGGAGCATGTTCTGTCCGCAGGCCAGCTCCGTGTCGCACCGCGTCAGAAAACCCAGGGAAATGACGGTGATGGCGATAACGATCAACAGAACCATGAGAAGGGCCACGCCCCTTTGACGAGGGCTGACTGACGGTTTGTGATGGATGATTGCAGACATCTCTGATGTCCAGCTCCCTAATCGTCATCGCTGACCAGTGTGGTTCCGTCAGGGCTGAGCACGTTCCCGGCCCAGGCCCGCAGAGCGACAGTGATCTCATATGGATGTACAGCGCCATTCTCGCTCAGGCCGAACGAGATGGTGAGCCGCCGAGTGCGCGTGTACGGCGCATCCGCCGGCTCTCTATACAAAGTAAACTGTACGTTCTGGCAGGCGGGAATCAAAGGGGCGTACGTCTCGGTGTATCTGGACACGAGCCACGCCTTCATCGTGGCCAGGGTCAGCGAGGGCAGAGAGTAGGAGTCGCTTTGTCCCGCCGCAAACTGGCACAATCGCAGAGTGTCGCGATTGTCGCCCCTCTCGATATAGACAAGCTCATCCACGTTAATAACGCCGTCATTATTGGCATCCGCTTGCCAGACGGCCAGATCGTTGCCCGGAGCGGCGCAGATCAGCTTGCAGTTGTGGACCAGGTCCGCGATCCACAATCGCGCCTGGCGGAGTTGTGCCTCTTTGAGGGTGGTGTCGTCACTGGCCCGGCTGGCACTGCTCATGGCAAATGCCAGGGTGGCCACGGCCGACAGTAGGACGCCCGTGACCACCAAGGCGATCAAAAGCTCGACCAGGGTGAAGGCCTTTGTGTTGCTCATCGTCTTCGTCAGCCGTGGTTCCATAGATCCAGTTTCGTGAACCGAAAGCGGACTCGGAATGACGGGGGCCAGACGCAAGGCCCACCCTGGTCGAGCCGGACTGCTCACCGGCTGATCAGCCGGTCAACAGCCGCTATTTGCTTTCCCCGATAGTACACTCGCACACGGGCGAGAATGAAGTTGGCGGGTACAGGCGCCCCGCTCTGTTGGGGCATGTACACCTTCTGACACGATACGTCTCTGCTGTAATTCGCGTAGATTGGATCCGTGAAAGTGGTGCCGCTTGCGTCCTTCACCTGCCCCTGCCCCTCCGTGTAGCCGTGCCAAGTGCCAACGATCTGATCGAACGGCGTGGTGATGATCCGCTCGAGCAGGTCATTGGCCAGACCGGCCGCCAGAGACCTGTGCAAACCCTCCGCCTGGACGGAAGCTCCGTCGGCGAAGGGCAGCAGCACACCGGCTGCCGCCATGCCCAGGATCACCATGGCCACCGTCACCTCGGGCAGGGTGAAACCGAGGCCGGAACGTCTATGCCTCTTGCATGACTCAGAAGTCATAGTACGCTACTCCTCGGCCTGTGCTGCCCGTGTTGTCCGGGCGGATCTCCCCGGTCTGGGGCTTGCAGATCCACCCGTGACTGTCATCGGCGGCGGCAGGAAAGGCTTGACCATTGGCAAGCATCTCAACCGTGTCTTTTCCGTTGAACGGATTCGCGGGTATTCGAGACAAGTAAGGCCCATAGGGGAATCCAGGCGTGCCGACGGCGGCCGTCTGGCCCGAGACGTCACTTGATAACATTGCCTGGTCTCTGAAGGCCGCGTCGGTTGGCGCCGCGGCGGGATTGCCGCCCGGATAACCGGGGGCGACCTCCAGATGCTGGCTCGCGTAAATCAGGACGAATCGCCGAAGCAGACCCAAATCGGAAGCCAGCGCACTTTCTTTTGCCGGAGTCGTGGCATTCGAGAAGGACGGTACCACGATGGCAGCCAGGACGCCAAGCAAGACCACCACAATCAGGATCTCCACCAGCGTGAAGGCTCTTGCTCGTTTCATCACTGACCCTTTCTTGTGTTGAATTGCTATTCAGCAAAAAAGGCTGACCGGCCTGAGGCGACTGCCTGGACCACGGTCAGCCTTGATGTCCGTTTCGTACATACGGCCACGCTGCGCCGTTCACACCTCACGGTTCAGACGCGGCGTTGGGCCGTATGGACCATTAGTAGGTGGCGTGTGCCGTATCATCCGCGTTGAACGCGCCGGTGCTGCTGTTGAAATACCAGGCGGTGTTGCCGCCGGCCGGGCTACCGGTGCCAACCTCGACCGTGTTGGTATCGGTGAACGGGTTCTTCGGAATGCACTGCAGATACGGACCGTAGTCATACGGGGCCGTGGCATCGACGGCTCCCGCCAGGGTCGTGCCGCCGCACATGGCCTTCGTGAACGAGACACCGCTTACCGTTCCCGGCATGGTGTCATTGTGCTGCACCTTGTACAGCTCGATCTGGGAACGAACGGTCTGCAGGTCGCTGCACAGCGAGGACAGCTTGGCCTCGGTGCTCGCCTCGGTGAACTGCGGGATGACGATCGCGGCCAGGATGCCCAGGATGACCACGACGATCAGAATTTCGACCAATGTGAAGCCTCTTTTGGCTCTCATTTGTGTTCCTCCTCAGTGTGGGAACGAGTTTGTGATCTTGATTAAGTACGAAAGAGCTGCCTTTTTTCTACTCTCGATATCGACGGAATCGACGTGCTACTTGATTGCTTTTGCGTGGGCCGCTGGTCCTCCAAAACGGTGCTCTTTGACATGACTCCGACTGAAGCTACTTCGTCATTTCCGGTTGGTTGTCGCACATTGGAGCCTGTAAGGTGCAGTCGGAACAAGGGCCCGTCTGCGTTATCTGCGGCTCCTGCTCAGTCCAAACAAACCATATGGAATGCAACGCCACATGCAAACTGCCGAAGCAGAAAAAAAACGTCGAGATGGATTCCGCGAACGCTACTCCACGCGGATATAGGGAGGCAGGTTCCGAATGCGGAGGGTCCTGGTGTGCTCGCCGGCGTGGGCCAGCGCGATGCGGACCAGGTCGATTCCACCGATGGCAGACTCGATTTTATCCGCCCATTCGATCAACACGGTCGATTCCGGATAACAGAAATCGTCGAAGCCGAGCCTCTCGAATTCCGCGACGGAATCGAGGCGATAGGCGTCGATATGATAGAGGTCGAACCGGCCCTCATACTCGTTGACGATGACGAATGTGGGGCTCGTAACGCTCCTGAGGTCCTCCGCGCCGGCCCCGGCGGCGATTCCCTTGATCAGACGCGTCTTGCCGCTGCCCAGGGGCCCGGTAATGGCGAACACTTCTCCGCCCCGGAGCTGGCGGCCGATCGTTCGGCCCAGCTCCACTGTCTGCTCCGGTGAATCGGATGTGAGTGTCAGTTCCATAGACCGTTCTTACCGGGGCCTCCGCTCGGCTGATCCGCCAAGCTGGGCAGGATAATAGTAGCCCATAGTCTGGGCGACGACACCCATGCGATACTGATGGTCATGGAGAAGGCAGGGGCGCCGCTCTTGTGTGGGGATCGTGGTCGAGTAGATGCGCAGCTCGCCCGGCACGCACGTGATAACCTCCTCTCGGGAATCGCCCAGGCAGTCCATCACGGCGATCACGCGCCCTTCAATCGGCTGAATCGCCGCCCCACCCCAGTCCTGAACGGCCTTGCCGGTGATCACTTCTTTCTGCGGGTCCGCGTCCCACCAGAGTGCTCGCGGCGTCAACGACCCCTTCTCGCGGAACGCAATGAGATCGCCGGAGGCACTGTACAGCCACCGCTTCGGATCGTCGCGCTCGCCGGCGAAGACCTCCATACCGGCGTAGTCCGCGAGGACATCGGCGGCCATCCCCTGGCCGTGAAGATGGAACGTCGGCTCCTTGTGGGCCCAGAGCTTGCGGCCCGTCGCCGCATCGACGACGCACATGCCGTCGGTCTTCTGCCTCGATTCAAAGCCATAGAAGACTTCAAGCCCCGGATTGTCCGGATTGATCTCCGCAACGTAGCAGACGTCCGGGTGTCCCATTTCCAGGGTCCACAGTCCCTTGCCGGTGTCGTCGAGAACCGCGGCGCCGATCACCAGCTCGTCACGTCCATCGCGGTCCACGTCCGCCGTAATCAGGCCATGAGAGCCTTGCCCCGCGTACTTCTTCTGCTCCTGCGTCGAGTCCCAGTACCAGATCGTATTGAAGTCCTTGTCCAACGCCTGCGTTTTGATGATCTGGTAGGTCCCCCGCTGCATGATCAATGACGGCGTCTTGCCATCGAGGTACGCGACGGTGAGGAAGTTGCGGCAGTAGTAGTTGTAGTCGGTGAATCCCTCCCTGCTCAGCCACGGCGTCTTCGCAACGACCTGACCTGTCTCCCCATCCAGCTTCACCAAGTGCTCCGGCCCCGTCTGCACGAGCCCTTTCTCATCCCGCGGGTCGCCCTCCCCCGCCTTGCAGTACACCTCCGCCCTGCCGTCGCCATCGACGTCATAGACCACCCACGGCGAATACCAGATCCCCGCCTCGATGGACCAGCCCATGTCGTAGCGCCACAGCATCGTGCCGTCGAGCCGGTACGCCTCGATCTTGTACGTCGTCGTGCTCTTCTTCCAGTAGCCGGGTTTCTGATATGGGTCCGTATTGAAATCCGGCTGCTTGATCAGATACTCCAGCGCCCCGTCCCCATCCAGGTCCCCCACCCCGACCTTCTGAAAATCGTAGTTCCCGCTCAACGTGATGCTCACATATGGCTTGGGCGGCTCCGATAGCCGAAGAGAGAGGTCTTGCTGCCCGGTGCGACTGCTCGTCATAAGGTAATACTGACACGCATTGGACCAAGGCTTGCCGTGGACAAAGCAAGTCTGACGGTATTCCTTGCCACTGAGAACAGCTATGGCAGACGCTTGGGAAAAGACATCTCTGTAGCAGACTCTGAATGTGATATCCGGCGGGTCTTCCTGGAGCAACCGCCAACTCAGAAACACGGAGCCATCGTCGCGCTGAATCGCAACGAGCCCTCGATCCAAGTCCTCCGCCGCGACTGTCGAAACCAGCAAAATCAATATGACTGCCAGATACCTTCCCACAATTCCAACCTCCTACTGGTGATTTGGTAGCCAATTGGACTACACGTCTGACCTTGTCATTCCCGCGAAGGCGGGAATCCAGTATCTTCCGTGGCGTTCCTGGACCCCCGCCTGCGCGGGGGTGACATCACCACCTGCACTTGACCATTCAACCATCAGTGAATTTCTACGCATGCCTCTGCAAATGCTCGTAGCCATGCGGGTCCAAGTCTTGGGTCCGCCCGTCCGGCGTCCGGATTTGCATTCGTCCAACATCTGTGATTGTCCCGATCTTCGTGATCCGCAGAGGGTCATCCCAGGCCTTCTGCAGCATGTCCCATTGCTCTGCACGTAGCGTGAAGAGCAACTCGAAATCCTCGCCGTCATTGATCGCGGCGCTCAGTGGATCAGTCTCCAGCTTCGCATCCTCTGAGATCGGGATCGATGCAGCGTCGACCAGGGCTCCCACGCCGCTCTGGTCGCAAATTCGATTCAGGTCGCTGCTGAGTCCGTCGCTGAGGTCCATCATCGCGTTCAAAGTGACGAGGCTCGTCATCTTCAATGCCTCGCGCACTCGCGGCTCGAAGGACAGATGCTTGCCCCGGCCCGAGCCGCCGAGCGAGCCGGTCACACAGATCGCGTCGCCTACGCGAGCGCCGTTGCGACGGACCGGAGGGCTGTTGCCCGGTTTGCTCAGCATGGAGACGCAAATCGCGAAGGGCTCGTTGCCTCGCCAAGCGGTGATGTCCCCGCCCACGAGCGGACAATCGTACTTGTCCGCGGCCGACAGGATGCCCGCGTGCAGCTCCTTCAACTGTCGCTCGTTGAAGCCGGCAGGCAGCGCGACAGCTACGACCGCTGCCAGCGGGATCGTCGCCATCGCCGCACAATCGCTCAGACTGGCCGCCATCGACTTGTAGCCCACCTGATACAGCGTCGCCGTCCTCAGATCGAAATGTGTGCCGTCCAGCAGCATGTCCGTCGTGATAAGGACCGAAGCCCCGTGCGCCAAAGCGATCTGTGCCATATCATCGCCGATGCCGATGGGATACGCAGCCGCCGGCAGTTGCCTCTGCTGAGCAAACCAGCCCGTGATTTCATCTTCGGTGAGGCTCATTGCTTCGCCATGTGCTTCTTCCAGAATTCGATTTGCCGCCGCGTCTGCTCCGGACCGCTGGCGCCAACGGAGGCGTACCGCCGCACGACGTTCCGGGCGCCCAGATGGTCATAGACGTCGGCCTCGATGACGGATGAGCATTCCTTGAGCTGGTCCAGAGGAAGCTCCGCCAGCGACTTACCCTCCTTCTCGCAGCGGGCCACGAGGGTCCCGACGACGCCGTGGGCCCTGCGGAACGGCACTCCCCTGCCCACGAGGTACTCCGCCAGCGCGGTGGCGTCGAGGAATCCGCCGTCCATACCGGCGGTGATCTGTCCAGTATTGAAAGCGGTGTGAGAGACAATCGCCGCGGCGATGTCGAGCGACTTGGCCGTCGTGTCGGCGGCCGAGAAGACGTGAATCTTGTCTTCCTGCAAGTCGCGATTGTATCCGGAGGGCTGGCCCTTGAGGATCGTGAGCATGGCCATCAGCGCCCCGTACACGCTGCCGGTCTTGGCTCGCATCAGCTCCAGGACGTCGGGGTTGCGCTTCTGGGGCATCATGCTCGACGACGTGCAGAACGCGTCGTCAATCCGAATGAACGCGAACTCGTTCGTCGAGAAAAGGATCCAGTCCTCGGCGAATCGCGAGAGGTGAGCCGCCACAAGGGCGCAGTCGAAGATGAACTCCGCACAGAAGTCCCGGTCGCTGACTGCGTCAATGCTGTTGCCGACGACGTCGATGAAGCCGAGCTGGCGGCTCGTGCTCTCGCGGTCGATGGCCAGCGTCGAGCCTGCGATGGCCCCGGCGCCGAGCGGCGAGGCGTTCAGCAGGCTTCGGCAGTTGCGCAGCCGCACGAAGTCCCGCTCCAGTTGCTCGACGAAGCTCAGCAGATAGGCGGCGATGACGATGGGCTGGGCCCGTTGCAGGTGCGTGTAGGCGGGCATCAGGTCCTCCGCGTGCTTGCCCGCCAGGCGCACGAAGGCATTTTGCAGGGCGACGATCTTGGCTTGCAGGCTCTCAATCTCGTCGCGCAACCACAAGCGAATGTCGGTGGCGACCTGATCGTTGCGGCTGCGGGCCGTGTGGAGCTTCTGCCCCGGCTCGCCGATTCTCTCGATCAAAGCCGCCTCGATCGCCATGTGAATGTCCTCGCACGACTTGTCGAACTGGAATCGGCCCGCCTCGATGTCCTCGCTGATCGCGACCAGCCCGTCCTTGATCGCCTTCAATTCCGGCTGCGTGATGAACTTCTGCTCCGCCAGCATCGTCGCATGGGCGATGGAGCCGACAATGTCATACTTGTACAAACGCGTGTCGTAGGACAGGGACTCGACGTAATCGACCGTCAACTCATCCGGCTTGGTCGCCAGACGTTTCTCCCAGCTTCTCTGTGCATCAGCCATAAATCGTCCATCATCTCCTTTGAACCGCCCGGACGGAGACAACGGGCCTCCCTCCGTGTACAACCTGCTATGGATGACCGCGCAGTCTCTTCCTCGAAGGCGACGACATCTGCTTTCGAGAATCCTGCTTCCGGAGCGGCTCATCCCGGAGCGCCTGCCGCACTCGTTCCTCAATCTGCTCGGCACTAAGCCCAGTATAGGCACGAGAGAGTTCCTCGCGTCGCTTTCGCATGAAAGCCACCGCGTCAAACGTCTTCTTCATACAGCACCTCTTTTGGTGTACGTATCTCAATCAAGCCATATCCCTGCTCGAGATTCACGGCATTGAACAACCGTATTCTACCAAGATTGACGATGTGCTTGAAGTTCCAGCTCACGAGCACGTCGACGGCGCTCACGGTAGCCAAGGCCACGTGGAGCGCATCCGCCAGGGAACCGGGCCCGACCACGCCGTGGGCTACGTATGCGTCTGCTAATTCCTTGGCCTCCGGACCGAGCCGGACCAGAACCTGACGAACTCCAGCGATCTCCTCAAGATGCCGCCGGACCTTCGTGGGCGCACCCTGGATCTCCTGGAGCGTCAAGTCCGAGATGACCGGTATGTACTCTCCTGTGCAGAATTTGCACCGAAGCCGGCGCGTCACGACTGCGAACTCCTCGTCTTCACAACCCCCGATGACGGATGTGTCCACATAGATGTGTAGCTTCTTCATAGCACTATCCTGTAGATCGGCCTGCTGTGATCAGCAACAGCCAATAGTCCGCATTCATGGCGTTTCCCGACGTACGCGTTCGGCCATCTCGCGGCCCAAGGCGTGACACTGCTCGAGCTGCTCGGGCGTCGCGGCGAACTTGGCCTCCACCACCGGCTCGACCAGCTCCAGCTTGCTCTGCTCGACGAAATTCCTCAGGCCCTTGACCGCGCCGCCGGTCCAGCCGTAACTACCGAAAACCCCGACGATCCGGTTGCTCAGCCGCCGGCTGCACAGGGACCCCAGCAGGGCGTCCATGAGCGGGAACACGCCGCTGTCGTAGGTCGCACTGCCCAGGATGAGCCCCTGGTATCGCCAGGCGTCGCGGATGATGTAGGACACGTGGCTGGTCGAGACGTCGTGAGTGCGGATCGTCGTGACGCCGCCCTCGGCCAGGCCCCGCTCCACCGCTTCCGCCATTTTCGCGGTCGATCCGTACATCGACGCGAAGGCCACGACGACGCCGGGCTCGCCCTCCTGCCGGCTCCAGCGATCGTAGTACTCGACGATGCGCCGGGGCTGGCTTCGCCAGACCGGGCCGTGAGCGGAAGCAACGATCTTGATGTCCAGGCCGCCGACCTTCTGGATGGCCTTCTGGACCATCGGGGAGTACTTGCCGACGATGTTCGAGAAGTACCGCAGGATCTCGTCCTCGAAGTAGTCGATATCGACCTCGTCGTCGAAGATGCCGCCTTCGAGGGCGCCGAACCCGCCGAAGGCGTCGCCCGAGAACAGGATGCCGTCGGTCGGCTCATACGTCATCATCGTCTCCGGCCAGTGCACCATGGGCGTCAGCAGGAATCGCAGCTTGTGCCGGCCGAGCCCGATCTCGTCGCCGTCCTGAACCACCCGCGTGTCCGCGATCCCGTACAGGTCCTTGACGAACTCCGCCGTCTTGCGATTGCCCACGATCTGCATGGACGGGAAGACATCTCGCAGAAGGGGCACGGCCCCCGAGTGGTCGGGCTCCAGGTGATTGATCACGAGATAGTCGATCTGCCGTCCCGACCCCAGCAGCCGTTGGAGCTTCTTGAGATACCCGCCGACCGACAGGTCCTTGACCGCATCGATCAGAGCAACCTCCTCGTCGAGGATAAGGTACGAGTTGTAGGATATCCCGCGAGGAAGGGGCCATAGCGCCTCAAACCACGGCGTGAGCCGATCATTCACCCCCACCCAATAGACCTCCCTGGCTATCGGTATCCCACACTGCACCGTGCTACCTCCCCTTTCTCCATCAAACATCCCGCGCCATCTGCCGTTCGCAAGCTTCTCACCGCCGGACAGCCACAGTTGCGCCGCCCTGCTGTCATGAGTACAATAGCCAGAGCCCCTCCCACCGTCAATCCAAACCTCTTCCGAGCATGCGTCAGGGCTGCGGCTGGCGTTCGACGCCACATTCAGCTTCACCCGATGATCTCATGGGCTCTGCCCCTGAAACCCCGGCGTTTTCCGCTTTGGGCCAATAGCATGTAGGGTCGGGCTTGCCCCGCCGTTCGTCGTGACGCCGTAAGGCGTCTCTTCCTCACGAGTTTTGACGAACGACTTCGGCAATGGCGGAGTGCGCCCTCGGGCAGTTCCTCTTCGTAGGTCGTGCGCCCCCGCACGACCTTGGGCGAGCGGGGACGCTCGCCCTACGAGGAGCGCCGTCGTTAGATCTCGGTTACCGAACTTGTCGGTCAAAACGCACTATAGACGCAACATCTCGCGTCTCCGCGTATGTCCTTGCACTGAAGCTTAAAACAAGGGCTGACCCTCACAGGCCTGGGCTTGTGTCACAAGAGGGTGTCACGAACTGCCGGTGGCGAACAGAAAGACCTCTGCGTTCTCAGGATTTCACTTGACACGGAACTAACATGCCAGTATGATGTTACGACAACTGAATAGTGGATCGTAAAACAGCAGCCCGTCAATATGGGGGGGCGGGCATGACCGGGGGAGCCCCCCCCCGAATCGGTCGGACGCGGAGAGACCTATGAGCCCCCACGTGAACCATCGTGCGAAACAAACCCAATTCGGCTTGCCGGGGCGCAGCGTGGCCTTCCGGGCGATTCTGGAGACGCAAAATCTTGCGTCTCTACGGGGTCACTACATGCGGGGCGCCCGTGCGAAACAAAGCCAATTCCGATGGCGTGTCGGCCCGAGGCTGGTGCCTGCCGTGCGAAACAAAGCCAGTTTCGATGCTCCGTCGGGCCGAGGGCAGGGCGGGCCGCATGAAACAAAGCCAATTGGCGGCGGGCTGACTTGACAGCAAGCCCTGGACAGGAAACAGGTTATGGCGAAATCGTGGATCACACGGTTGCGAGAAACAAAGCCAATTGGGCCTTGCCGGCGTGCGATCTGCCCGTCGGAGCACCTGTAGAGACGCAAGATCCAGCGTCTCTACGACGGTGCCCGCGGAGCCGGCCGGTCTGCGAAACAAAGCCAATTCCCGCACGGCCGGGCGGATGGTTGCAATCCGGATGGCAATGGCGTATCCTGCCCCGGTCGATGTAGCTTTCGGCGCCGTCGGGCGAGCGCGTCCCAGGGCCCGAATCGAAGTTAGATTGGATGGATGACACATGGCTTCGCTTCTCATCAGGAATTGCAGACTGTACAACGCGTCGCAGGCGGCCTCGGACTCCTGTGTCCTGATCCGCGACGGCAAGATCGCCCGTGTCGGGCATCCAGACAAGCCGGTCAAAGCGGACCAGGTGCTGGACGCCCAGGGGCGGATTCTCGCGCCGGGGCTGATCGACGTGCACATCCAGGGGGCCGGAGGCGCAGACGTGCTCGATGCCACGCCGGAGGCTCTCCAGACGATCTCGCGGACCTGCGCGCGGTTCGGCGTGACGGGTTTCCTGGCCACGACGGTATACCGGGCGGGCGAGCACAATCGCCACCTGGAGGTGGCCGCCGAGTGCACCGGACGCGATCTGGGCGGGGCACGCCTGCTCGGCACCCACCTGGAGGGGCCCTTCATCTCCCTGGAGAAGAAAGGCATGATCCTGCCGACGTGCGTCCTGGAGCCGCTGGCCATCGCCCTGGGCGACATCTATGCCCTGCTCGGCAACACCCTCAAGATAATGACCATCGCGCCGGAGCTGCCGGGCGGTCTGGACATGATCAAAGCCCTCGTCGAGCACGGGACCATCGCCTCCTTCGGACATTCGAACGCCACGTACGAGCAGACGATGCAGGGCTTTGACGCGGGAATCACGCACGTCACTCATCTGTTCAATGCGATGCCCTCGCTGCACCACCGCGACCCCGGACCGCTGGCGGCGATCTTCGAGCGAGCCGGTGTCACGTGCCAGGTGATTGCCGACGGCGTTCACATCCACCCATCCGTCCTTCGGCTCGTCTACCACACGCTGGGGCCGGGGCGGTTCATCACGATCACGGACGGCATGCAGGCGATGGGACTACCCGACGGCCCGTACGTGTACAACGGGATCGAGTACGAGGCCCGGGACGGCGCCGCGCGGTACAAGGACGGCACGCTGATCGGCACGGCCGTCGGACTGAACCAGATGCTCGCCCGCCTGATGCGATTCACCGGCTGCACCCTGGCGACGGCGATCCACACGGTGACGAAGAACGCCGCCGAGGTACTCGGCGTAACGAGTACAAAAGGCTCTATCTCCAAGGGCAAGGACGCGGACCTCGTGATTCTCAACGGCGATCTGTCCGTGTACGCCACGATCGTCGGCGGAAACGTCGTGTATCAGAGCCCGTGACGACGGCACGGACGATCACGGGTCAGCGAACAGGTTGCCCTCCATCGACGAGCGATCCCACCGTTCCTGATCGACCGTCGCATCCGTGAGGACGTTGTCGCTAAACAGGATTCGTGATGTCGTGTTTCTATTCGTCGCCAGCGCTCTGGGCCTCACCGAGGCGAACAGGTTTCCGACGACGGCCACGTCCGCCGCTCCGTCCAGGGTCAGCCCGGCGGCTGCCCGGTCGTTCGCTTCGCGGATGACCCGTCCGCCGCCTACGTAGCTGTCGGAGAAGTTGTTCCCGCAGACGACGATCCGCCCGCTGTCGGGACCGATGCGCACGGCGTCCTTCTGCACGATCGTGAACGTGTTGGCGCTGACGGTGCACCCGTGGGCGCCACGCAGGTCGATGCCGCCGGTCACCTCGTGGGCGATGACGTTGGCGCTCAGGGTGATGCCATAGCAGCGGCGGTCCAGGACGATGGCGGTGCCGTTGCACTCCTCGATCATGTTGCCCGAGACGACGGAGCCGTAGGTGTTCTCGATGACGACGCCGTCGCGGAGATGATCGTCGAGGTTGTTGCCGGTCATGCACAGATTGAACCCGTCGAGGAAGCGGACCGCGTCCAGATTCTCCTCGAACTGATTGGCC
>JAFGJR010000071.1 GCA_016928975.1 Sedimentisphaerales bacterium
CGGCGTGACGTAAGGGTGTATAGTATGCCATAGGTGGGTCCCAATTCGGCGCCGACGTGGGGCCCTTTTACATGCCGATTTCCATTGCAGCAACTGCCATACGAGCAGCGAGAGGTCCTGCTCCTGCGCTCACACAGCGGGATGCGGTTTGCCGCGATTGCCAGTGTGCAGGGCGTCTCCATCAACACCGTGCAGGGCCGGTACCGGTACGCCGCAGAGAAGCTGCGATCCCTGCTTGATTCCGAGGCGAAACCATGAGATCAGCGCGCGATATCGACAATCGAGTCAAACAGTTGCACCTGCGGGCCAGTGACGCCCTCGACGCCCGTGTTCATGGCGAGATCGACAGGGCGCTGGCCGACAAACAGAAAGACACTCACCCCGTGATACGGAGAACAATCATGGCTCATCCAATCGCAAAATTGGCCGTCGCGGCGGCGGTGGTCCTCGCCGGGCTGCTCGGCTTGAACATCATCAGTGTGCCGAATACCGGCGTAGCCTGGGCCGCGATCCCCGATCTCGTCAAGGAGATCGACACGTTCATGTTCCGCTTGACCATCCGCGTCGCCGACAAACCTGCCGGTCAGTGGACCTTCTACCTGTCAGAGCGGTACGGCTTCCGGATGGACATCGGCGCCGGCGACGGGGCTGTCGTCTCGTGGTACGTTGCCCCGGAGTCCGACACGCTCGTCACCGTGATCCCCGGCGAGAAGAAATGGTCCGAGTCGCCTCTACCGGAGGACCAAAAGGACAAGATGCCCGAGGAGTACAAAGACCCGGCCGACTATATCAACCGCTTCCTTGCTCACGGATACAAGGAGCTTGGCCGGTCCACAATCGATGGCGTTGAGGTGGAAGGGATCGAGGTGACGGATCCGCCCACCGACGGCCAGAAGCTTGAGAACAGCGTGGGCCGACTCTGGGTCGATGTAAAGACGGAGCTGCCCATCCGGATCGAGATCGAAGGTACCGCCGGCGGCCAGCCCGTTCAATGGCGGATGGAATTCCAGTGGGGACAGGCCGTAGACCCGGCCGCATTCGAGCCCAACATCCCCAGCGACTACGTCCCGCTGGAGCAATAGACGACAGCAGGTCCCGTAGGGCGGGGCACCTCGTGCCCCGCCCTACTCTCGCACCGATATACGCGCATTCATCCGCCGTCTGGCGCTCGGACCAAAAGGGGTCTGCCTTGGAACAGGATCGATCGGTTCTTCAGGATGTACACGATCAAGTCCGCCCGGCTAACAATGCCCACGAGCCTTCCACGATCGAGCACCGGGACTCGCCGGAAACTCTTGTTGGCCAGGCACTCGCACACGTTGAAGAAGCTGTCGTTCGTCTGGAAACTGATGACATCGGAGGTCATGACCTCCTGGACGCTGCATGCATGGGCGTGCTCGTCACCCAGCCGCTTCAGCACGTCCTTTTCGGAAAGAATTCCCAGCAGTCTCAGGGAATCATCCACCACGGGCAGGCCGGTGATCTCGTTGGCCAGAAGGATTTTCGCGGCCTCGCTCACGGGCATGTCAGGCGTCGCCGTGAGCAGGCCAGGCGTCATCACGTCGCGGACGAACGGCCCTTGGGCCGACAGGGCCGGGGTCTGGCCGGACGCCCGGGACGCCAGGTCGCTGATCCGGGCGCGTATGAGATCCGTCCGGCTGATGATGCCCGTCAGCTTGCCGCCATGCACGATCGGCACGCGGCGATAGGAATTGGAGACCAGGCACGCCCAGATTTTGGAGATCTCCTCCTCCTCGTCGAAGGCGACCACACCGGCGGTCATGTACTTGCCGACGGCCCCCGGCAGGTGCTCCTGGCGGAAGACCAGTTGCAGGATGTCCTTCTCCGTGATGATGCCCACCATGGTCGCGCCATCCACGACGGGCAGTCCGCTGATCCGCCGTTCCACGAGGATACGGATCGCCTCGTAGATCGAGGCATCGCACGGGACGGTCTTGACACCGATCTGCATGAGATCACGTGCCTTCCAAGGCGCTGCGTTGCCCGACGCCATCTGCTGCTCGTTCTGCCCGGATGGCCGGTCGGACCGGCTGCACGTTGCTCCCCACTGCATGCTCTTGGCCATTCTCGTCGTCCTTTCTGCTCCCGGCTTGTTCACTCAGTCTATGATTTCACGTGTTGGAGGACCTGCTCGACGCGGGCGATCAGCTCCGCCGCGTTGAACGGTTTCGTGATGTAGTCCACGACGTTGCACGATGCGGCCCGCGTGATGTCCGACACACGGTTCGAGGCAGTGACCATGACGACGGGAACACTGCTCAGGTCGGGCCGGCTTCGAAGGTTCTCCAGCGCAGTCAGGCCGTCCATGCCGGGCATGTGGATGTCGAGCAGTATGATCTCCGGCTTGTTCCGGGCCGCCAGCGCGAGGGCTTCCTGACCGTCTGAGGCGATCATGATATCCCATCCGTGATAGGCCAGTCGGTCCTTGATGGTATCCCGCACGGCAGCATCGTCATCCACAACGAGGATCTTCCTGGCCCGCGTGCGCGGAGCGGTTCCGAAGAAACTGCGCATAGCATCTCCCTTTCTGAATTTCGGTCGGATCATGTGACCACGTGACGATCCGGGTCTTGCCTTGCAGGGCGGCGGCTCCGGGCCTACCCAACCCGAGCGGCCGTATTCGCAAATGTTTCTGCCCCTCAGCAATCGTGGGGCGACACGATTCCTGCACCAGGGTCACTGGCGGCGTTGACGCGACTATCGGCCAACCGTTCCCGGCAGATGAGACAAACTACGCAGGACGGCTCCTGAGGAAGCCCGATCGCCACGCACCGGTCCGCTGTCCATGGACGCCCCCACCGCCATCAGGCGGCAATCGTCCGTGTTTCGGCGCAGACCTCTGGGTGCGGCTTGCATGAGTCCTGTGCATCATAGTATCGGGCGTTCGAGTGGCACTGGGCTCCACCCCGTGGGTCGTTCCTTTGGTCGACCGCGCAACTGGAATCAGGTGAAGTCTTTCTGATTCGCGGCGGCCAGACCTCTGCCCCATCCGATAACCGCGCATTGTGCCCTGGCCCGGCCCAGATCCTCCCGGCTGACAGCCGGATTCCGCGTAAGGTAAAATCGAGTCCGCACACGTCATCATGGTGATGATCGACGATCAGAAAGAATCAGGGCAGGTCGTGGATGCTTGAAGACAGAAAGCTCTTGTGGCGGCTGAAGCATGGTGACAGGGATGCGCTGCGTCAGATCTATGAGCAGTATGAAAGCGATCTGGTGACGCTGGCGGCCAACCTGTTGCACGATCCCGCCACGGCTCAGGACGTGGTCCAAGACGTGTTCATCGGCCTGGTTCGGGCCGTACCGGGGCTCCGGCTGCGGCGCACGCTCCGGGCCTACCTGGCCACCGCGGTCGCCAATCGGGTCCGTGACCACTACCGACGAAAGCCACGGGAGCAGACCGTGTCCCTGGACGATGCCAGTCATGTTCCCGCCGGCGGCGAGGGGCCGGTGCAGATGGTGATCGACGACGAACAACTGCGCAGACTCAGAGCCGCCGTGGATGAGTTGCCCTATGAGCAGCGAGAGGTCATCCTGCTCCGCGTACAGACCGGTCTGAGATTCAGAGAAATCGCGAAACACCAGAACGTCTCCATCAAGACCGCGCTGAGCCGGTACCAGTACGGGCTGGACAAATTGCGTTCGAGGATGAATGGCGAGGTGCCGAGATGAGCGAGAACGAACCCTTGGAAAGCATGCTTCGGAAACTGCGTTACGAGGTCGCTGACGAGCGGCGTCAGGAAACGCTTGCCAATATCTACCATGCAATGGATGAGACCCACGAACAACCGCCGACGGCAAGTCGGCTGCACATAGGGAGACTGACGATGAATACCCCAACCGGATGGCTCGCTCGCGTGGCAGCCGTCCTATTGATTCTCCTCGGCGGCATCACGTTATGGCCCTCTGGCGACGGCAAGAGCAACCGGTGGTGGCTCGCCCCGCCCCCCGCATGGGGACAGGAAATCCTGGCGACGCTCGGCACGATCAAAGCCGTGACGTGCCGCGAGCGGAAAATCTGGGTGGAAGCTGACGGTACCCAGCACCCGTCGAGCACGTGGGGCATATTCTATGTATCAAGCGATAGCTACCGCAGGGACATTTACGATGGCGATGTCCTACGGGAGGTCCAGTGGTATGTGCCCGACGGGAACGGCATGATGCAGCATTACGTGCGCTTCGACCTGAAATGCTACGGCGTTTGTCGTCACGGCGGCAGCTTCGGGGTGTATGACCCGGTCAAGCGGATACAGCTTTATGTCGAGAATTTGAATAACGCCGACCGTCGATTGGGTGAACAGACCATCGACGGTCACGACTGTGTGGGCTTTGAGATCAGCGCCAGCAAGTACGGCAAGAATCCTGCGACGTGGCTCGACCGCATCTGGTTTGACAAGGAGACGAAGCTGCCGGTTCGAATTGAGCAGTCGGGTAGACCCGCCGCCGACCCAACCATTACCCTCACGGAGATCCAGGACCAGTTCGACTATGCCACGCGGCTCCCCGCGTTCACCTTCGTCCCGGAGCAGCCCCCCGAAGGCTTCATCAAGGGCCATCCGGATGAGATTCGTGCTGCCGGAGAGAAAGAGCGGAGGGAGTAGGTCGCTGGAGTATTCTCAAACACCAGGGAACGCAGACAGCCAATCGAAGCACTTTCCCGCAAGAGCGGAACGAAAGGAGACCGAAAATGATTGAAACACAGAAGCGTTCTACCGGCCCGATGATAGTCGCCCTCATTCTTGCCTTTGTCCTCTTCGTAGCGGATGCCGGTAAATGGTGGCTACGCTCGCCGGCCGCCTTGGGCCAGGAGATCGACGCCGAGATGAAGAGTATCGAGGCTCTGGTCTATCGGCAACAGACTGTGTTTCACCAAGGTCACGGCCGGACGCATGTTTCGGGCAATTGGAGCAGGATTCACGAGGCCGCAGATAGGTCACGAGAAGACATGTACTTTGCGAGTAGCGATGAAGGCACTATCGGTGACAACAATCCGGACAGCGCACTCGTGCGAGTCGTATGGGAAGTACCTGACGGGAACGATCTGAAAATCTATCTCGTCGACCACGAGTACGAGTGTTATAAGGTCATGACAGAAGAAGGTCGAGCGTATAAGCGTGACCCGATGAAGGAGTTGCGATCCTATGTGGACATGCTGGACAACGCTGATCGAAAGCTCGATACGCGAACATTTGACGGTCATGAATGCATAGGTGTTGAAATCGACCGCAGTGAAGATGGAGATGCTCCGAAGGGCCGTATTGATCGCATCTGGTTGGACGTCAAGACGAAGCTGCCTGTTCGCACAGAGAAGCACGGCTGTTCCGTCCCCGGGCATCCCGAGCTGACGATCACATCCATACACGATCGGTTCAAATATCACGCACAGATTCCGGTCCAGGATTTTGAGCCGGAGATTCCGGAGCGTTTCCTCAACGCCCATCCGGATGATCTGCCGGACGCCGTCAAGAGACGGCGGAGAGAGCAGGCCGCTGGAACACTTTCTGAGGCCGGGGAGCGATCCGATGACAATGTTTCGACTGTTGGATCTGCACAGCTTGACATTGCCATACACGACGAGAACTTGACGGTGACGAAGCAGCCCGATGGCTCTTTCAGGGCTGAGACTGCAATTTCGAATAGGGGATCACGCCCTCTTCCCCAATTCCCAGTTTACTTCTACGCCGGCGATCCTGATAAAGGTGGACGGCTTCTTGCGCACCATGGTGCGGGTCCTATCATGCCCGGTGATGGCTGGGGAGAATGCAATCCTCGTTTGAGACTGAGACCCGGTGAGACCGTGATTTCAGTAGTGGTCGACCCTGACAACACAGTTGACGAGTCAAACGAGACAAACAACAAGGCATCACGAACAATCTCCACGACTACTCAGGCAGAACCTGCTGAGAGTGCTGAATCTGCCAAAGTGGATATTGCCATAGGGGACAAGGACCTAATAGTGACGAGACTGTCTGATCGACTGTTTGAAGCAATGATTCCAATCTGCAACAAGACTTCCGTGTCGCTTCCCAGGTTCAGCGTGAATTTCTATGCCGGTGCTCCCGGTAAAGGCGAACGGCTTCTTTCAGCTCAGAACGCAGGCCCTATCATGCCTGGCGGTAGCTGGCTGGAAGGCACTCATCCTCACCGGCTGAGACCCGGGGAAAATACGATTTCCGTGGTACTTGACCCTGACAATGAAGTCGAAGAGTCAGATGAAACCAACAACAGAGCCTCGCAGAGCCTCTCCGAGATCATCTCCGAATGCGAACAGGTGGTTCGCGTCGGCGCAATACGGAAGCTGGATCTGTCAAGTGATGACATCTTGGAAGTCGAGGCCCGGGCTTCCGAGGGCTTCAACTTTCCGTATTACTTGTTCATCCCTGGCGGGATCGATAAGGATAGCCCGGTCTATATGTTGGTGGAAACAAACAATAGCGGTATGGTTTCAGATGATTTGGAAGTGCATCGGGCGAAGGCTCTGACGCTGGTGAAGAAATCTCACGCCAACCGGATGGCCAGGCGGCTTGGTGTTCCGTTGCTGGTCCCCACTTTTCCCCGTCCCCAGCCTGAGACCCACTCGTGGGCCTACACCCATGCTCTGGATATCGACACTCTTGAAATAACGGAAGGAGAGCTCATGCGTATCGATCTTCAACTGACGACGATGATCAAACATGCTCAAAGGCTTCTACGTACAAACGGATTCAAAATCAACGACAAGGTGTTCATGCATGGATTCTCCGCATCGGCGAAATTCTGTAACAGATATTGTTATCTGCATCCTGAAATGGTCAAGGCTGTTGCCGCCGGCGGAGTGAACGGATTGCCGACTCTGCCCGTGCGAGAATGGAACGGATATGAGCTTCCCTTTCCAATTGGGCTATCCGGCATCGAGAGATTCACCGGCAAACCGTTTGATGAACGAGCGTTCAGGGAGGTAGCTCTTTACATCTATATGGGGTCGTCCGACAGAAATGATACTCTGCTGTCGCCTGAGGCCTGGCGAAAAGAAGAAGCTGCCATAATCAGGAAGGCCTTGGCCGCCGAAGAGATGATGCCGGACCGCTGGGAATTGAGCCGCAAGATCTATCACCAACAGAAACTCCCTGCGCAGTTAGTCACCTATAACGGAGTCGGCCATTCGATTCACAGCCAGATGCTGGACGACGTCATTGACTTCTTCAAGGCCAACGCCGGAGAGGAATACGTCCCAATAGAGCCTCATGAGTATCCGTCTGTTGACCCGGACAATGCCGCGAGGAAATCGGACGAGGCAAGGAACGAGGCCTCACAGACAGTCTCCACCCTTGTCAAGGTAAAGCCTGCTGACAGCGCTGAGAGCACGGTGCCGGCGGAAATGGTAGGTACATGGTTTTTTGACAATCCTTGGGGAGATGACGAACAAATGGCAGTTTTTCCTGATGGTCGTGCCGTTGTCTTATACTCGAATGGACACCAAGACCAGACCAGTATCTTCGATGGGTCTACAGAGCCAGGCGAACATAACAAGGCCAAGTATAGACTGATTGTTCGGGAGGACGGCATTTCAGTGAAGCACATTTTGAGTGTGAGCGGCAAACCGTGGGATCGCATTGCTCCTGAGCCCCATACGAATCTGCTCAGATCACTGACAAGCTCTTCGAAAGACTGACGAACGCCACTGCATAGGCTTCGAGATAAGCGCAAGCACACACGGAAAGAACCCGCCAGGTGGACTACTTGTCTCTGGTCTGATGCCGAAACCGGACTGCCGGTGCACGTGGAACATCGCGGCCGGCCAACTGACGGTAGGTGTTTCCATTCTTGCTGCTGCGCTTGCCGTTGGATGTGTGGATGGCTCGCACGCAGTGGCAGTAGGACGTGTAACCTCCGACTCTCTCGAATCGCCCGATATCCCCGGTCCCCAGCATGATCGTCAATGCCAGAATCACGCTCGGGAGGCGCGGGACTTCTTATGGTTAGGACCACCGGGTACCGTTAAGAGTCACCTCTGTCAGGCCATCCAGAAGGGCTTCCAGGTGCTCTACCGTTCGATCTTCGACGTGGTCCGAGACTTCCTGGAAGACGAGGCCTTCGCGCGCCGCAGCATCGATGGTCCCCTCATCCTGAGCGAAGACCTCAAAGGACATCCCGGCGGTGTAGCGAGCAACTCTCTCAACAGCTTCACCAGTATCCTCCAGCAGCAGATTGACGGGCCTCTTAGACATAGATCAGTTCCGGCTCGATTACCTTCCAGCCGTTGGGTTTGACATCTCGGCTGGATACTACGTCAACAGGCATGCCCAGCAATTTCTCGATGGTTTCGCACAAGGTGACAAAATCGAGCCCTATGGAAGGGTCAACCTCCACGAGGATGTCCACATCGCTGTTTTCCCGCTGATCGCCCCGGGCATAGGAGCCGAAAAGAGCGATCCTGCGAACCTTGAAGACCGCCTGCAAGCGATCTTTCTTTTCAGACAAGGTTCTCATCATCTGCTCTCTTGTCGTCATGTCACATTCACCATCAGACAAATCAGCGGCACAAGCAAGCGGCCAAGTCCCTCTTGATTTTCTCTTTCTCTTGCTGTGCTGCGATCATGATCTGCCCCTTATCAGAGACAATTATACCTTGTGGCATAGAGCAAACAAGGCGTCCGGGTTGTTATACTGGTGAGAAAGGATCGATCCGGACGAAAGGGCCTTTCGGTGCTGATGGAAGATCGGGTGTTGGTGTGGCGGCTGAACCGTGGGGACGCGACGGCGCTGGCTCGGGTGTACGAGAAGTGCCGGGACGGCCTGCTTCGGCTGGCGGCGTCGATGCTGAACGACCGGGCGGCGGCGGAGGATATCGTGCAGGACGTCTTCGTTCGCTTCGCCGGCGCCGCTCGCACGTTCCGGCTGACCGGGAGCCTCAAGGGCTACCTGGCGACCTGCGTCGCCAACGCTGCCCGCAATAGCCTCAAGGCCGCGCGGCGCAGGGAGGTGACCGGCATGAACGAGAATGTGGCCGGCGCCCCCGAGACCCCGGGCCCGGAGCACTGGCTGATCTACAGCGAGCAGTTTGCACGGGTCCGTGGGGCGATGGGCGAGCTGCCGTCCGAGCAGCGCGAGGTCGTCACGCTTCGCCTGTACGGCGACGTGCCGTTCCGCGAGATCGCCGAATGGCAGAAGACGTCGATCAAGACCGTCCAGAGCCGCTACCGCTACGGCCTGGACAAGCTGCGATTCCTTTTGAATGGCGAGATGGACACATGAGATCGCCGAGAGAAACAGAGCGATTCATCGGAGACGCGGCCGTCCGCGCCGGCCAGGCGCGAGACGCGACCGTCCTGAGCAAGATGCAGGAGGCGTACGCAGGTTCCACCCCGGCGGTTTCGACCCAGCGGCCGGACTACTGGGGCCTGGTGTTCGAGAGCCGCTGCGCGAGGTTCGCGGCCGCCGCGGTGATCCTGCTGTCGCTGATCGTCCTCGTCGGCCAGTTCGGGGCCTTTGTCGCGGGCGGCAACGTAGCCTGGGCCGATGTCACGCAGCGGTTCCAGACGGTGCCGTTCTTCTATGCGTCGATCTACATGAAGCAGGACGTGCAGTCATGGCCGCTGCATTGTGAATTGTGGATGAGCAAAGGAGGCAATGCGCGCGTGCACGTCGGCTCGCAGGTCGTCTTCGGCCGGGATGGGCGCGTCACTCGGGCCTTCGACATCGGACAGCGACAGGAAGTTGAGGCGGACCAGGCGGCCACGCAGATCATTCACATGCTCGCGACGCCCGGGGAGTTCTCGCTGGAGACCCTGATTCAGTGCATTTCGGCCGGCAAGCTGGTCGATATCACCCCCGCCATGAACGCACACGCGGCTATTGGCGAGGACCTTGTCGTCTTTGAGGCCCAACTGGTCGTGGACCCGGGCTGGGTGCGCATCTACGCCCTTCGCGAGAGCAGACTGCCCGTCGGGCTGCGAATGTGGGAGCCGGCCCAGGGATTCCTGGTGGATGCTTTGATCACTTACCCCAGGGAGGAGTCGGCGATCGCGTTCGATGCGAACGCCTTCGCAGCGAAACTCCATGATCCGACAAGTAGCGCGACCACCCTGATCTACCTGTTCCTCAAAGACCCCGCCGGGCGCGATCTGACGCCCGGAGACCCGGTGAGATGACGAAGGGACGTGGCCGAATTCTGTTCGGCAGAAGGAGATACCATGTTCAGAGTACGGAGCCTCTCAAGCGAAAGAGGCGGATTCACCCTGATCGAGTTGCTGGTCGTGATTTCCATCGTCGCTTTGTTATTGTCGATCCTGCTGCCCTGTCTGGGGCGGGCAAAGGAGCACGCCCGGCGCACGGCCTGCCAGAACAACCTGCACCAGGGGCTCATCGCCGGCAACATGTACGCCGGAGACCATGACGGCTTTCTGCCCGAAGGGAGTATTATCGACAAGTCCGCGCCCGGCTATAACAGCAGTTGGGACAGTGCCGATCTGCTGACGCTGGTCAATTACCGGATGATGACGGCCTTCGCCGGGTACGGCTTGACGGAGCAGTGCGCCACCTGCGAGACGGCGCGCAAGTACTTCGAATCCACCGAAGGCTGGCTCAGCCCGCTGCCGTCGCCCCGCACGCTGCTGCCCACGGCCTATATCGGCTGGATCTACTGGGGCAACCGCGGCGACTGGACCGACTTGAACACGGGCAAGAAATACGTCACCGCCAAGAAAGTCACGGACCGGCCCACCTCGAATACTCTCGTCACGTGCTTCTGCTACAATCGCTACGACGCCGTAGGCCCCGGGGGCAACTGGCCCGCCTGGTACGCCTCTCACGTCCGTGGCACATTCCAGCACGCCGTCGGGCTGCCGATGGACCCGACACCCGACGGACTCGTCGTCGGCTACCTCGATGGCGCCGCCCGCTTCGTCAAATGGTCCAACCTGACCCCCAGCAACCACGAGGGCGACTACCTCGTCTACTACGACCGCGACTCATAGGCTTTCAATTTCCACCCCGGGCCGGACGACATGACTACTGATGTCTGACGTTACCGTGGCTATCGCAGCGATGCTCACCGGGTTAGCGCGATGCGCTTTGAGCAGGAACGCGACGCATCTTGTGCTGGATCAACTCGACCGTTGTCACGACGGGGCAGGCTCACGCAGAAGTGAAAACTCCCGTGTAACGTTTGACAAACGCTCGCACGACGGTTAGCTTAGCGGTTGTAGGCCGTTTGCCTGCGGCCGACACGGTCGGACCGCTGAGGCGGAGGCAGTGTGCGCCAGCGCGATCCAATTACAGGTTCGGCGGCACAGAAGAATCGGTGAGCGTCCGATGCCCAGATACCCATTTGAGGTCTCGTTCGAAGATGTACAGGCGAATCTCAGTGAATTCGCCGCCGTCGTCATGGACTCCTTGCAGTCCGACTTCCTAGTCCTCCCCAAAGGGAAAGGGTTCGTCGAGTATGTGGTCTTCCAAGGCGGCTACGAGGCCTTGAACCAAGCAACCTCGCGCTTTCTCAACGTCACGGTCGACACAGTCTTGCCGGTGGTATTACAGACGCCCATATCGCTCATTGTGCTAAGAACTATGTTGGGATTCACCCCACCGGAATGGGCCTACGTGGCTACTTTGCGGACAGGTGTGGACATCCCCCAAGGTGCGGTCCGGAGCATTGACCGGAGCATTCGCATGCAGCCCACTAGGGCTTTGCGGGTGAAGGGACAAACGGCAAGGCGTGTGCTGGCATTAGTCGAGGCTGCCTGCGCTCTGCTGGCCGAAGGCTGTCCAGAGGTGAATGCTGACAGGTTGCACCGGCTTGACAAGGCCGACACTAAAGGCGGGCTCGCGTCTGTCCAGTCCCTGGCTCAACTCGGCGTGCCCTACGCGATGTTGTTATACGAGCGGTTTCTGGGCCGCCCGTTCGCTGGCCACAAGGACTCCGTCTCAGAGTTGATAGGCGACAGCCTGGAGGTCCGGATCGAGGAATCTTTGACGAGCGCCGGCATCAGTTACCGCAAGACGAGACGCGCAGAGACCGTGCCCGGTTTCGACCAGGGCCAGCGCGCACTTTAGGTAAATTGGGCTGGCGCGGTAAGGGGTTTTGGGGGAGAATCGTTTCGTGTGACATATTCTTAC
>JAFGJR010000333.1 GCA_016928975.1 Sedimentisphaerales bacterium
CGGGAGATCTTGGCCTGAATCCGCGACGTGGACCATGTCGGGCCGTAGCGAACGACATAGAACAACCACACCGGGCCGTCAGGGGCCTGCCACACGACCGGATTGCCCTCGGAACGAAAAGGGGTGTCCGCGATCGGCACGGGCGTCGTCCACCGCGTCTGTGCCCGAGGCAGGCGAGCGCCGTAGACAGCGGTGTCGGTGGCGTATTCGCCCGAACCCGTGTAGTACGCCACGTACAGATCGCCATTGGTCAGTTGCGTGATGGATGCTGGGTGCTTGTAGCGTCCACCCGGATGCTCAGGGCCGAAGACACGCTCGACAGGTACAGCCGCCTTCATGGTCGCGGCAGGCCTGGCCGGCTCAATCGTCGCAGTCATGCCCGCGGTCCACAGCGTGGGAGGACAGATCAGTGTCAGCAAGAGTGCGTGCATGGCAGTTGTCCCCTTCGATACGATACGTAGTGGTTCACTCGATCGTGACGGCTCATGTTGGAATCAGTCTACTGAATCGGCCCACAGCGCACAAGCAACAACCGTCGCGTGCTTGAGTCTTGCTCTCGCGACCTTGCATCGAGCGAAGTTCCTGGTACTATAGGTGCGTACTGGAGGTCAATGACAAGAACAATGTTGAAACACCTGTTGATCCTCAGCCTGCTGGCGGCGATTGCCCTTGAGTCTGGTGAAAGGGACCCTTACGACGATCAGGCACTCGCCGCGGACAAGAGTATCCGCCGGCCAGTGGTCATCTACTCGCGTGATAACGCGCCTGCAACGCCAGGAATGGGCGATCTGCCAACGCGCGAGAGCGTCTCGCAGTACGGTATCACTTGGACATTTGGGCAGCCGGCTCGCGTCGGGCAGTTCATCAATGGGGACTGGTACGTCGTTGGGCCGGTGAGGATCAGGGCAATCGATCCGCGCCCGCTGTACGGCAGCGAAATCCCCCAGTCCGAGTTGGATCACATGGATCGCGAGCGTCCGGAGGCGCAACGTGTCCGCAACGGCTTCATGCTCAATCCACCGGCTCAGATGAAGGTCGCATACGACAGCGGCGTGCGAAACTGGTTCGACCCATCACTGATCCAGAAGCTGCCGGTGACAATGAAGCCCGGCGACTCGCTCGTCTCGACGATCAGCATGCCCAAAGGTCTGGTCCTTCATGCGCAGTTGCGCAACAAGATCGAGCGGGGTGTGGATGACAGCAGCCCGATTCGTACAGCGGCCGTGCTGACGTGTGTGAGCGAGCCACAACCGCCGGATGCCTTCCGCCCGGCCTTCTGCGACCGCCAGCAGAGGATCTACCTGGCCCGCAATCTCACGCGCGAGTCGTTGCCCACGGCGACGGCCACGAGGAGCATCCCGCGCGTCGAGCAGTATGTTCGATTCACGCAGCGACCCTGGGTGGGGACTGGCTTCTTCGGCTTCGAGGAGCCTGTGGAGAACATGCCGCAATACGGGCTGGAGTACGGCCGGGTCGCCGGCATTTCCGCGTTGCTTCTCTGCACCGACCTCAAGCCCGAGCAGAAAGAGCTGCTGTTGATCAACTACGTGCAAGTTGGCATCGACCTGGGCGGCATGGTTCGTGCCGGTCATCCCGGCTGGACGGGCTGGGGCGGACACGGCAGCGGACGCAAGCTCCCCATTGTCTTCGCAGGGCTCCTGCTGGGTGACGATCAACTCGCCAACATCAGCCAGTCCTTCCCAAAGGTGAGCTTCGGCGAGGATGAGCAGACCGCCTACGGTGATTGCTGGACCGGCGCCAAGGTCGTCTTCGCAGGACACTCAGGGATTGACGCGGCGACTGGGCAGGGCCGCTCACGAGGCAACGGCTGGGGACCCTACGAGCACACGCCGCCTTCGCAATGGAAGGACGGCCAGAACACCAGCGAGAGCTATCGTCGGTGTTGCACGAGCGTTGGCTGGGTAGCGCAAGCCCTGGTTTTGCGGCTCATGCACGCCGAGCGTGCCTGGGGCCACGACGCGTTCTTTGACTATGTGGACCGCTGGATGTATGAAGACGACGCGACCTTCGTGAAGACTACCAAAGAGGCGACCGGCCGCGATCACGACAAGGACTGGGCGCGACAAGGGCAGGCCTGGGATGCATTCGTTAACGAGATGTGGACAAGGCACCGTCCAGCGTTCCAGGCGCCGACTGATGGCTGGAAGCGTCAGCACGACGACGCCTACTATCGCGCGGCCATCGGGCCGTGAGTCATTGGCACAATGATGCGTTGAGGAGAATCACGATGAAGATAGTTGCCCTGAGCCCTCTGTTGTTCACACTAATGGTCTGCGGTCAAGTCCGCGCGGAGGCGACCAATCGTGCCGTGAGCACCACCGAGCAAAAGCTTCTCCACGCACGGCCCATAGACGTCCGCCATGTGCGTCTGCTCGGCGGGCCTCTCAAAAGGGCGCAGGACCTGGATGCCGAATATCTGCTCAAACTCGAACCTGACCGGATGATGGCGGGTTACCGTCTGCGTGCAGGCCTTCAGCCCAAAGCAGCAGGTTACGGCGGGTGGGACTCGGTCAGTGGCAAACAACTGACGGGCCATATCGCGGGGCACTACCTCTCCGCCGTCAGCCTGATGTACGCGGCTACGGGTGATCCGCGGTTCAAGGAACGCGCGGACTACCTTGTCGAGGAGATGAAGGAGGTGCAGGACAAGCGAGGCAACGGCTATTGCGGCGCCCTGACGGACAGCAAAGGCACCGATGGCGAGACGCTCTTTGAGCAGGTGTCTCAGGGCAATATCCGCTCCGGTGGCTTCGACCTCAACGGCATGTGGTCGCCGTGGTACACGTTGCACAAGACGTACGCCGGCCTGCGAGATGCATACCGATACACCGCCAACAGAACCGCCCTGGAGGTCGAGATTGAGTTCGCTGTCTGGGCGGAGGGCATTGTCTCCAAGCTTAGCGACGCGCAGGTCCAGCGGATGCTGAATACGGAGTTCGGCGGCATGAACGAGGTCTTTGCCGACCTCTACGCCGACACGGGGGACAAACGCTGGCTGGACCTATCGTACAAGTTTGAGCATCATTCCTTCATCGATCCTCTGCAACGTCACCAGGACGATCTCGAAGGCAAGCACGGCAACACGCAGGTGCCCAAACTCATCGGCTCGGTGGATCGCTTCGCGTACACGGGCGACGCCGCTGATATCATAGCGTCGAGTTTCTTCTGGGACTGCGTCGTGCAGCATCACAGCTATGCCACCGGCGGCCATGGCAAGGACGAGTACTTCGGCAAAGCCGACACTCTGAACGATCGCGTAGATGGGCGAACGGCCGAGACGTGCAATGTCTACAACATGCTCAAACTGACCCGCCGGCTTTTCTCGCTGCGGCCCGACGCCCACTACGCAGACTTCCAGGAGCGAGCCCTGTTCAATCACATCTTAGCGTCCATCGACCCCAATGACGGCCGAACTTGCTATATGGTCCCGGTCGGCCGGGGTGTGCAGCATGAATATCAAGACATGCTGCACAGCTTCACCTGCTGCGTGGGAACGGGCATGGAGAGCCACGCCCTGCACGGCGACGGGATCTACTACGAATCCGGCGACCGGCTCTGGGTGAACCTCTATGTCCCCTCCACGGCCGAGTGGGCTGCTGCCGCCGTGAAACTAACGATGGATACGGATTTCCCGGAGGGCGAGTCGGCGAAGCTCACGCTGACACTCGAGTCACCGAGGGAATTCACGTTGGCGTTGCGCCGGCCCTGGTGGGTCGAGAAAGGCTTCACGGTCAAGGTCAACGGTGAGGTTGTGGACAGCGAGGTTCAGCCGCCCTCGCGTGCCCCAGAGGCCGTGCGGGGACGCCCGACCTACCAGCCTCCGAAGGTCAGCTCATATGTCGAGTTGAGGCGAGTCTGGAAGAGCGGCGACACCGTCGAGCTGACTCTGCCCAAGACGTTGCGATTGGAGTCACTGCCGGACAATCCGCGTCGTGTCGCCATTCTCTGGGGACCACTGGTGCTGGCAGGCGATCTGGGGCCTGAAGTCTCCAGGCGAGGGCGGGGCTCGCGCGTCGAGCAGCCGCCAATTCCGGTATTCGTTGCCGCCGATCGACCCGTGACGGAGTGGCTCCAACCGGTCCAGGGCAAGCCGGGCCAATTCCGCACTGACGGCGTGGGTCGTGAGAACGATGTGGATTTCGTGCCTTTCTATCGTCTGCATCGGCGCACCTATGGCATACACTGGGACCTGTTCACGCCTGCCGACTGGGATAAGAGGGCGGCGGAGATCGCTGCTGAACGCCTGCGGCTGGAGAAGCTTGAAGCTGCCACCGTCGCCTTCGTCCAGCCTGGCGAGATGCAGCCCGAGCGGGACTTCAACTACCAGGGCGAGGAGAGCTCACCCGACCGCGTCATGGGCCGCCCGGGACGACGCGGGACGAAGTGGTTCTCCTTCGATCTTCCTGTAGAGCCGGCTCGACCGATGGCTCTGGTCGTAACCTACCACAGCGACGAATGGCGCAAGCGAACCTTCGATGTTCTGGTGGATGGCCAGCGTGTGGGCGAGCAGACGATTGAGAAAGGCGGTCCCGTGCAGTTCTTCGATGTCGAGTACGCCGTGCCGGCGGAGTTGGTGAAGGACAAGCGGAAAGTGACCGTACGATTTCAGGCCACCGATGGCAACGAAATCGCTGCTGTGTTCGGCATCCGCATGATCCGTCAGGGCCAGCGCACACTAAGTTCCTTTTCCGGTAAGGACTTGCATCAGGAAGTCGAGACTCCAGCCCGCCATGCGACGCTTCA
>JAFGJR010000334.1 GCA_016928975.1 Sedimentisphaerales bacterium
CAGGTTCCGACCCGCGTTTCTGGGACAATACCGAGGATCAGGTCGGCTGACCCGGACTTTTGGCGGGTGCGTCAAACAAAGCCAATTTGCAGCGAGCAGGCCGGAGGCTGGAGGCGGTAGGCAGGAGGCAACGATGGCCGTGGTGCGAAACAAAGCCAATCGCCAGGATGGTCATCAGATCGTAACATCTGCTCAAGCAAAGGCTTATGACGATTTCGTTCCATTAGGCGCTCATGCAAGACGAAGCCAATCCACCCTGCCAGGGGTATGGCGACCTCTGCCCATCTTGCCCATTTCCACTATGTACCCGGTAGGTGGTATTGCCATTTAACGCGGCTGCCGAGACGATACTGCGCGTGGTCCCTCCTGCGGTCCGCTTTCTCACTCCCGTACCTTCCATCCTCCGCCCCCTGCCTGCTGTGCGGCGAAGGGGAGCATTTTCGTGTAAGCGAAGCTCGCTCTTCGTTGTTACAATCACGTCCTGAAGATTCGGATTGTCCAGGAGGTACGGCAATGAGTGTGGTTTCGGTCACGTTTTTGGCGATACTGAGTTTCGGCGTCGTCCGGGATGTTGCCCCGGACAGATCGGGGGGTCAACAGAGCGCGCCGGTGTCGGCGCCGATGCCACGCGAGGCCATCAATCTGAAGGCCATTCCATATAAGATCGTCTATGAAACGTACCGGCCGACCGACGGGAAGGAGAACTGGGAGCTGTTCCTGATGAACGCGGACGGCTCGGAGGCCAGGAACCTCACGAACACGCCGGACATCGACGAAATGTACCCACACGTGTCGCCCGACGGCACCAAGATTTGCTTCTCCGCCGATGAGATGGAGATAAGGGACAGAGTCCGCAACGTGTACTACATGAACATCGACGGCAACGGTCGGGTGCGTGTCGCGACCAACGCCCGCGAGCCCTGCTGGTGCCCCGACAGCAAAGGCATCGCTTACCTCAAGGGCGAGTACACACGCTATACCACGCGCGAGTACGCGACGGCCGAGCTGATGTTCTATCACCTGGAAGGGGATTGGCACACCTCTCACCGCAACAAGGAGCTACAGCACCTCTATGCCATCTGCTGGTCGCCGGACAGCAAATGGTTCCTGGCCGCCGTTCACGGGGGCATGGGCTACAGCGACACGATTCTCGCCTTTGACGCCTACGGCACGAGAGTCTTCGATCTGGCGAAGTGGGGCGTCAAGGGATGCAGGCCGGACCTCAACTCAGGCGGCGCGAAAATGGTCTGGGGCGAGACGGACTGGAACCTGCGCATCGGTGACGTGGACCTGGCGTCCACGGAACCGAAGGTCACCAACACGCGCGACATCCTGCGCTGTGCCCGGAACTGCAAAGTGTACCACGTGGATATCTCACCTGACAGCAAGTATATCACTTTCAGTTACGGCCCGTTCAGCGGAGGCCAGCAGGTGGGAGGAATGGCGGAGGGCTGGAATATCTGCGTGGGCGACCTGAACGGCAACTGGGTGCAGATCACCAACGACGGCCTGCACAACAAGGAGCCCGACTGGGTGCCTTTGAAGGCACTCGCGGAACGCGGAATGTGGCGCGTGAGGTGAGCCCTGCCGTCGGCAACAGTCACGCCAGGCTCCACCCGCGGCGGCCCTGTCGGCGCTTGGGTCTTGACGCTCCCGCCGGGCCTGGAGACAATACGCAACATGTGGGAACTCGTCGGGCGACGATGTCACGACGGATGAGCCTGCGTCCTTTGGCACATGAGGAGACAAAGCATGGCGATGCGATTCTGTGTGCGACCACTCTGGAGGCCCGTGTCTGCTGTCGCTCTTTCCCTGTTGCTCCTGCCCATCGCGAGCAGCAGGGCCGCTGAAGAGGAGAACCTTCGTCCCGGCACGGATATCGACACGAAGAGCATCCCGTACAAGATCGTCTATGAGTCCCTCCGGGAGGCTGAGGGCGGCCAGAACTGGGAGCTCATCTTGATCAACGCCGATGGCTCCGATCCCGTGAATCTCACGAAGACCGCCAACGTCAACGAGATCTATCCGCACGTCTCGCCGGATGGAACGAGAATCTGTTTCGAGGGCGAGGAAGGCACGGGCAACGCGAAAGTCCGAAGTGTCTGCTGTATGAATGTCGATGGAACCCACCGCGTGAAGGTCGCCCACAATGCCCGCCAGGCCTGCTGGAGCCCGGACGGCCGGAAGATCGCGTTCCTCAAGGCGGAATTCGACCGTTACACAATCCAGGACTACGCCACCAAGGGCGTCTACTTCTACGACGTCAAGAGCGGCAGGACCACAGAGCACTCCAACTGTGCGAAGCTCTATCACCTGTACAATCTCTGCTGGTCGCCGGACGGCAAGTGGTTCGCCGCCACCGTGCACGGCGGCATGAGTTTCAAGCACGCGGACCTCGCGTTCCCGGCCGATGGGCCGGAGGTCTATGACCTTACGCCGTTTCGAGTCACCGGGTGCCGGCCGGACTTCAGCCCGGATGGCAAGAAGATCACCTGGGGCGCGACGGACTGGGACCTGTGCGTAGGATCTATTGATTGCAGCTCCGGAAAGCCGGTAGTCACGGACGTGCGCACCGTCGTCAAGTGCGACAAAGAGCACGAGGTCTACCATAGTGACTTCTCGCCGGACGGCCGCTACATCGCCTTCAGCTACGGGCCGGAGGCCAACGAGATGGGCGGCGGCGAGGCGCCGGGCTGGAACATCTGCATCGGCGATCTGACGGGCAAGTGGGTGCAAGTCACCACCGACGGGAACCACAACAAGGAGCCGGATTGGGTGCCCATCGGCACGGCCAAGCCTTGATCCTCGGCCTACCGGGAGCAACTGGCGATGAATAGGAGCATTCCCCTGCTGAAGACCGTGGGCATTCAATTGCTGGTGGCACTGGCGATCCTGCCGGGCTGCCAGCGGGACGGACAGGCCACGCCGACACCCGATGTCCAGGTGACAAAAAGCGGCATCGAGATGATCGTCATTGCGGGCGGCTCGTTTGACATGGGCAGCCAAGGCGTTTCGCCCGACGAGATGCCGGTGCACAAGGTGTCGGTCAGCTCCTTCTGGATGGACCGCTACGAGGTGGTCCAGGAGGAGTTCAGGAAGTACCAGCTTCCCGATCCATCCCATTTCAAGGGGCCGAAGCAGCCTCTGGACCAGATCAACTGGACGGATGCGGCCGTGTACTGTAACGAGCGTTCGAAGGCCGAGGGGCTCGATCCGTGCTATGACGAGAGGACGTGGGAGTGCGACTTCAACGCGAGCGGGTATCGGCTGCCCACGGAGGCCGAATGGGAGTACGCCTGCCGGGCGGGTGGCGGCACGGAGTACAACTTCGGCAACAGTCCGGCATTGCTGAAGGACCACGCATGGTACGCACAGAACGCGGGTGGCGCCACACACCTGGTCGGCCAGAAGAAGCCGAATGCCTGGGGCCTGTACGACATGCACGGCAACGTCGCCGAGTGGTGCAATGACCGCTACTCGCCGAGCTACTATCAGCAGAGCCCCGACCGGGACCCCCGGGGGCCTGCCGAAGGAAAAGAGCGGGTCCTTCGAGGCGGCGCATGGAATTCCAGTGCGGAGAGCTGCCGGTCCGCATATCGTGCCAGCGATCCGTCGATCGACGACACGTGTCTGGCTAATGATGCCATTGGGTTTCGCTGTGTAAGGAACGCACCCGCGCTCAGTAGCATGGGCGTCTCGCCCATGAGCAGGCGGCAAGTAACATGGGTGTCCCGCCCATGGATTCAAGATCACGGGCAGGATGCCCGTGCTACGACAGGAGGTGGAGCCATGGAGTCTGAACCGAGACCACAGACGGGATTCGTGTATCATGACATCTACCTGGAGCACAAGACCACGCCCGGCCATCCCGAGTCGCCGCGACGGCTTACGGCGATTGTCGAGAAGCTCAAAGCCGACGGCGTGTACGCAAAGCTGAAGGTTCTCACGCCCGAGCCGGCATCCCTGGACTGGATTCAGACCATCCACGCGCCCACCTACGTGGAGCGAGCCAGAACCAGTTGCGAACAAGGCGACGAGTATCTGGATTCACTCGACGTCCCCATCTCCCGCAGGTCTTACGAGGCGGCGGTAATGGCCGCCGGCGGCGTGCTCCGAGCAGTGGACGCGGTCATGCAGGGCGAGGTCCGAAACGCCTTTTGTGCCATCCGCCCGCCGGGCCATCATGCGATGCGCGACCTGGCGATGGGGTTCTGTGTCTTCAACAATGTGGCCATCGGCACGAAGTACGTCCAGCAGAAGTACAGACTGTCCAAGGTGCTGATCGTGGACTGGGACGTCCATCACGGCAACGGCACGCAGGCCGCGTTCTACGAGGATCCGAGCGTGCTGTACTTCGGCGTGCACCAGTACCCTTTCTATCCCGGCTCGGGCACCGAAGCCGAGAAAGGACGCGGCAAGGGGCTCAACTATACGATCAATGTGCCTTTGCCCGCGGGGTCGGGCGACAGCGACTTCCTCAACGCGTTCGAGCAGAAGCTACGTCCGGCGGCACTCCATTTCTCGCCTGAATTCGTCTTCGTCTCAGCGGGCTTCGACGCTCATGAGAACGATACGCTCGGTGGCATGAGAGTCACCACGGAAGGATACGGCAAGCTCAGCCGCACCGTCAAAGAGATCGCCGATCAATGCTGCAAGGGCCGCCTCGTGTCCGTGCTGGAGGGCGGTTACGGACTCGATGGGCTGGCGGCGTCGGTGGAGGCGCACGTCCGCGTCCTGATGGACTGAAAAACATCCGCATGCTATTCCAGACCCTGCCATTCTTCGTGTTCTTTGCGGTTGTCTATCCGATCTATCTGCTCGTCAAGGGGACACGGCTGCGGCTGGCGTGGATGCTGGTGACCTCGTACGCCTTCTACGCGTGGCTCGACTGGAGATATCTGATTCCGCTGGTCTACGCGACCGTCGTGGACTACCTCGTGACCGGCCGGATGGTCAAGAGCCGCCGGCCGCGAGCGTGGCTGGCCGTGAGCATCGCCAGTGACCTGAGCGTGCTCGCCTTCTTCAAGTACGCCGGCTTCATCGCCGACAACGTCAACGTCCTGCTGCGGTCGCTGGGAAGCTCTTATGCCATCGGGCCGGTGGGTTTCTTGCTGCCTGCCGGTTTGTCTTTCTACCTCCTGCAATCCATCGGCTACACCGTCGACGTCTATCGAGGCCATGCGCAGCGGGAGAGCAACCTCCTGGCATATGCGACGTTCGTATCGTTCTTCCCGCGCCTGCTGGCCGGACCAATTGAAAGAGCGAATCATCTGCTGCCGCAGTTGCACAATGATGCCCGCGTGACCTTGCGGGACTTCACGGACGGCCTGTCGATCTTCGTCGTGGGATATTTCAAGAAGGTCGCCCTGGCCGACTACCTAGCGATGTACGTCGCCAAGGTGTACGGCTCACCGAGTGAGTTCCAGGCCCCCGCCTTGCTGCTCGCGACCTTCCTGTTCGCCTGGCAGATCTACTTCGATTTCAGCGGGTACACGGACATGGCGCGCGGCATCGCGAGGATGATGGGCATCCGCCTGATGCGGAACTTCGACAATCCGTATCTGGCCGTGAGCATGGGCGATTTCTGGAAGCGATGGCACATCAGCCTGTCCTCGTGGTTCCGCGACTACGTCTATATTCCTCTGGGCGGCAACCGCAAGGGCAAATTCGCCACGTACAGGAATGTGTTTGTGGCGATGGTCCTTTCCGGACTGTGGCACGGGGCTGCTTGGACCTTTGTCCTCTGGGGCGTCATCCATGCCCTGGGCAACTTCGCCACGCGAGAGATGGAGCGACGCAGTTTCTACACGCGCAGTCTTCCGACCGTCGTCAAGCGATTGTTCGTGTTCGCGCTGGTGACGTTTGCGTGGGTCTTCTTCCGGGCCCACAGCATCGGTGACGCAGGGACGATCCTCTCGCGGATATTCACCTCGGGCTCGGCGGATCCTGCCGTCCCTGTTTGGGCACTGGCGATGATTGCCGCGGTGTGGTGCTACCAGTGGCTCTTTGAGTCCCGGCTTCGATGGCTCCTCGAACTCGCGGTCGTGCGCGTAGGGCTGGTGATTTCCATGCTGGCCTATATGATCCTCACGGTACGAGCGGAAGGGCAGCCGTTCATCTATATGCAGTTCTGAGTCAGTACGAATGAAAGAGAACATACGTCAAGCGAACTCGTTGGACCCCGGCGATGTTGCCGCCTTTGACTGCTCGCACTATGTGCGGCTGTCAGGCCGTCAGTGGCTCATCGTGGCGGCTGCGGCCCTGGCGTTGATCGGGCTGGCGCCGAGGATCTGGGATCGCATCGACGGGTTCAATCCCGGCGACGACTATCGCGTCCCGTACGAGTTGAGCAATGACTACTGGCTATACCACCGCTGTTGCCATCGCGAGTGTGAGCCAGGCAAGATCCCGGTCGTCGGGGATTCTGTCGTCTGGGGACACTACGTGGAACCCAACCAGACGCTTTCGCACTATCTGAATGAGCTTGCGGGGGATAGCCGGTTCGTCAACCTCGGCGCCGACGGCACACATCCGGCGGCCCTGCTGGGCCTTCTCAAACACTACGCCGGTGACCTTCGGGGGCGCACCGTCCTTCTCCACCTGAATCCGCTGTGGATGAGCTCCGCCAAGCACGATCTGCAAACGACAAAGGAGTTCCGTTTCAACCACCCGGAACTGGTCCCGCAGTTCAGTCCGAAGATCCCCTGCTACAAAGCCCCACTGTCCGCCCGGATTCGCATTGCGATACGGCGGGAGCTGCCGTTCGCGAGCTGGGTCTCGCACATGCGAGCGGCATACTTCGAGAACATGGACCCGGCGGCATGGACCCTTGCACGTCCATATGATTGTCCGGTGATGGCGATGACCCGCAAGCTCCCTGAGCCGCGAGCGCCGCAGCGCCCGCCGCAAATTCAGAAGGAGCCTCGGAAGCAGGACATGGCATGGGTGGACCTCGAAGGCTCCCTGCAATGGCAATTCTTCCGCAAGGCGATTCGACTCTTGCAGGAACGAGGCAACCACGTGTTCGTGCTCGTGGGTCCATTCAACGAGCACATGCTCACAGACCAGAACAAGCTTGTCTACAATAAGCTCAAGGACGGCATCGAAGCCTGGATGCAGGAGAACCGTGTCCCCTATCTCCTCCCGTCCGTCCTGCCACCCGAGTGCTACGTCGACGCCAGCCATCCCCCGGCCGAGGGGTACGCGCTGCTGGCCAGGACATTGATGGAGAGCCCCTCCTTCAAGAATCTGATGCCAGAGCGAGAATGATGCCGCGACAATTCAATCAGCCCGATGTCGCATTCCGGCTGGTGCTCGCCTCGGTCTATCTCGCCACAGCACCCATCGGGGCCGCGAGTGCCACGAGGCACCCGGCTGCGCGGGAACGTCCACGACTGCTGGGCTCTCGCGAGCATCCACAGCGATTGGCACAAGACAGGGCAGGAGCGTGCGAGCGTGCGGCGAGAGTCGCACGCAACTGAGGAGTTGACAGCGGATTCCCGAGCAGGCTCTCGCCCGTCAGGGGGGATTACTCATGGATGTCGAACAAATGCTGTTGGCTCGGCGGATTCTTCTTGCAGCAGCCGTCCCAATCTATTGAGGGACGACGTTGGTCGCGCACGGCCCCTTGCGCCCCTGACCGATCTCGAAATCGACCTTCTGACCCTCGCGCAACGTGGTCCGGCCTGCCCCCTTGATCTCGGAGTGATGCACGAACAGATCCTCTCCTCCATCGTCAGGAGTAATGAACCCGTAGCCCTTCTGATCATTGAACCACTTGACTGTGCCCGTACTCACCGTTTGTGTCTCCTTAACTGACCTACTCGACTGTATGCAACTCTTCCCGGCCATCTAACCGAAGGGGATGGCAAAGGTCAAGCAAAATCCGCTATTATCATAGCATTTTACAGGTGTACAGCGCGGAAATTCAACAGAATAAATGCTTATGGAGTCTGGATGTCGGCTGGCGGGGAGGCGGAAGGGGTGACTTTGAGCTGTTCCCACAGGTTTCTGACCTGCTCGGCGCGTTCGGCGAGAGGTGCCCACGGGTCGAAGGAGAGGTCGGTCTTCGTCAGAGTCCGGACGATCTTCCAGGCCGCGATGCGAACACCAAGGTACTCATGATCCAACGCATCGAGCATCGCAGACAGAGCGGAAGACCCGTTCTTGAGAACGATCTTCATCGCATTCTGGCGAATTGAAGGCTCTTTGTTGCCCAGAAGTTCCGTTAGCCCTGCCAGATCATCGGGCGCAGTCGCCGGCGATGCGCCGTTGGCTGGCAATGACGACCCCACTGGCCGGCCGACCTGTGGCGCCTTCTTCGTACCGGCGGTCTCATTCACGTACGGTTGAATATCTCCCAGGAGCCGAAGGAACTCCCCGGCATCGTGATAGCCAAGCCAGTCGCCGATAATCTCGCGGTGGGTATTGATGACGACAATCCGCGGCATCGAGGCCACCCCGTAAGCCATCGCCACATCATGGTTCTTATCCACATCGAGCTTGACGCAGACGAACTTCCTGAGCTCCGATGCGACTTTCGGCTCCACCAGCACCTCGCGTTCGAGTCTGTGGCACCAGGGGCACCAGGAGGCCGTGAAGAACAGCAGGACGGGCGATTTCTCCATCGCCGCCACCTGTGTGCCCACATCATAGGACTGTGACCAGGTGACGCTGCCTTCCCGCTCAGCGGGCCGGGAGCTTGTCTTCCCCGCGGCCGGCAACAGCGCGGACGCCAGCAACAGGACGATTGCAGCACAGGCGTCAGTCCTGGCCATGTACGATCTTCTCCCAATAGGCAGTGGCATCGAAATGTGGGCTGTTCTCCTGGTCGTGACAGTCCAGGCACCACGGCGTCTTCATCATGGTCTTCTTGCTATCGACGCTCTGGCCGGCCATGAGCTTGTTATGATGGTCGCCGCGCCCGTGGCAGGCCTCACACGAGACGTTCTTCAAGTGCCCTGTCAACTCCTGGCTCACATAGCCGTCCGAGGCCATGTACCCCACCGTGTGGCACGCCAGGCACCTCGGATTGTACTGGTGTCCCTGTTGCTCCAGCGATTCGAATGCGCGTGCATGCTTGGATTTCAACCAGATCTGATACCCCACCTTATGGCATTCGCAGCAGCTTTCCGGGCCGACGTACCGGTCGGCGGTCTTGCTGCGGACGGCGGTGATGGACGAAAGACCCTCCTCGTCGTCTTTCACCGGGCGAAAGTCGCGAACCTTGAGCTGTTCTTTGTACTGCTCGACCAGGGCCGTAATCCGGGCATCCTTCTCCATCGATTCCTCCAGCACGGCCATACTCCCGGCATACTGCCACGAGCCCTCCTTCTGATAGCGGATGTCCAGTCGTCCGACGTTCTTTCCCTTATCCGTGTTGAACACGATGGCCGACCGGTTTTCCAGAACGGGGTCCACGGTCGCCTGGCGGACCTTGCCGCCAACGATAACGTTGATCTCGAAGAAGTGTGCTGCCAGAGCCTGCATCTGCGGCTCATCCATGAACGCCAGCACAACGATGAAGTCCGCCTTCCGCTTGAGCTCGGGCAGATATCTCGCAATCGCCTCAGTCGGCGATGTCAGGCGAAGCCCGGCGCCCACCTGGTCGGGCTCCACGCGGTCGTCCACGATCCCGAAGATGCCACAACGGTAGCCGTTGGAGAGCTCGGTGATGACGTACGGCTCGGCCACCGGCACGCCGTTCGTGTCGAGCACGTTGGCCGAGATGAGCCGCCCATATTCCCGCTGGACACGTTGGAGACCCTCGAAGCCGAGGCAAAGCTCTCGATGTCCGATGTTGACGGCATGGTAGCCCATCAACTCATAGCCTTTGAGAATGTACTCCAACTCCAGCATCTCCCACTCCCGCGGGCCGGCTGTCACGTCGCCGGCATCGACGAGCAGGTAGTCTCTGGGCGCAGCGTGCGTCAGGAACGCGCAACGGCGACTGATCCCCCCTTCCATGCCGCTTGCACAGCCACACGGCTCCATATATCCTTGCGTATCACAGGTATAGAAGATGGAAAATGCCTCCGGCGGTGACGACGCCGAACTTGACGTCAATCCGGGCCGGAGCACAATAAATCCCAGCAGAAGCAGCGCGAGCACCACAAGGGCTGCCGCAACAGTCACAACGCGAGATCTCTTCTTGCCCGGAGTCGCCATGCAGACAGCCTCTAATGAGTCAGGGCATACGTGAAGATATTCACATTGATCTCCTGGCTGTTCTTGATCTCGTTGCCGCCGCAGCAGCAACACTTGCGTCCGCCGTCCCGGCCGGCGTTGCCCGTGTCGTTCAGGCCTTCGGGCGAGTAGATCAGAACGATCTTGCCCTCGATTTCCAGCCCTTCAAGCTGCGTTGTCCCTCCTTTCTTCAGCATGACAGTCCGAATGTCAAAGACCGTGTGGAATATCGGATGATCCATGCCGATCCTGACGAGCTTGTTGTCCGGGAAGATCCTGCGGACCTCCTGCCGGAAGGACTGGTCCCAGGGCGCGGAGGAGCAACCTGCCGAGGCCAGCAAGAAGCCCCCTCGCGTCAGGTACAGTTTCAGCATGTGACGCTCCCTTTCCGTCAGGTTGAACGATCCTTCGCCGGTCATGATGGCGAACGGGAAGCGAAATACATCCTCGTCGGCGAGTCTGACCGGGGTGAATCTGCGCTCGCACCGGCAGTTGGTCTCGCGAGTCACCGTCGCCAGGAACTGGTCGCTGAAACAGACCGAGCTTTTCGATACCGCGTAGATCAGGTTGGCGCATTTGAGCTTCTCCTCCTCTTGTGAGGACCGATTCTGCGCCCCGGACACACTGAGCAGAACAACCGGCAGGATCAGGTGTGTGGCTCTCTGGTTCATCGTTCAATTCTCCCGCGTCCTGACAGGGCAGGCTTGGAACCCGCTCCTACTTGTCTTCGGCCAACTTCCGGAAATACGCCTCAATCAGTTGCCTGTACTCCGCCATCATGCGACTGTCACCGGCGACGTTCGACTCGTCGTCCCGTTTGGATTGAGGAGTCAACTCCTCGATATTCCCCGACAGGTCGTGCCGGGCAGGCAGGCTGATCGTCTGGGCTTGGGCCTTCTCGACGCCGGGAATCACGGACGACTCCGTCGGCTGCATGTCCTTGCCGAACGTGTCATTGCCAAAGACGGAGATGCTGGACCGCCCGCCTCCATACCCCGAAGCACCCCGCCCAAAGGCGCCGACCAGTCCCATTCCAGTGCCCTCGCCCATGCCCATACCCAGCCCCTGAGCGAGTTGCCCCATCGTGTTGCCCGGATTCAGCATCATCTGGATCCTCAGCCGCAGCTCGCAGTTTCTGCAGCCTTTGCCGCCGGCACTCTCGCAGAAGCTGATCATGGCCGCCATCTGTTTCAGGGCCTCGACCACATTGGGGTATCCCTGGACGCCGCTGCCCCGGTTGAGAAACGCGGCTCCTGCCTGCATCAGGTCGGGGATCTTCCTCTGCTCAATCTCGTCGGCAATCTTCCGAGCATCATCGGCGACCTTCGGATAGTCCTGCCGGACCTCCTCGCCGTGCTCCCGGAACTGGTTCTTCAAAGTCTCCAGCCCCTTCTGGATGGACGTCTCGCGCTCGGCAAGCTCCTTGAGGCGGACCCGCGTCTCCAGGTCCTCGGCCTCCACCTCGCTGTACGATTTCGTCTCACGGGTCAGGTGTTTCTGCCCCACGTACAACACCTTGAACATCTCGACATCGGCCATCAGCGTGATGATCCGTTCGATCTCCCTGTTGGCCTGCTGGATCTTGTCCTTCATTTCCTGCGTCTGCGCCCCCAGGATTTCCAGGGCCCTGGTCTGTTCCTCCACGGCGTTGGACGCATGCACCAACCTCTCGGCACCGGTCTGCGATGCGTCTTTCATCTCCCGGGCACTGTTGGCCATATGACCGCCGGCCGCAGTCGTTTTCTCACTGAAATCCGCCAGGAACTGCTTGTAGTCTTTCTCAATATCGAAGACCGGCGGCGTCCTCGATTCCTCCGCCAACTTCCGGGCCAGGGACGCTGCCTTCTTCGCAAGGGCCTGCTGTCGCTGCTCGATATCTTGCAGCTTCTCCCGCGAGGTCTGCGACAGCGGCGTACTACCGGCCTGGACAAGACTCTCTTCGAGGGCCTGCATCTCGCGCGCCAACTGCTCCTGGGCCGCGACAAGCTGGTCCATCTGGCTGATGATGCTGTCGTATTTGAGCCGCAGGTCCCTGGCGGTCATCTCGTCCTGCATCATCTGCGCATACTGCTCGTCGGAGATGATTTGCAGCTTGTACGGCTCGGAGGCTATGGTTTGCGGCGATTCGGGAAGAGAGTCGGTGGCTGTGGCATAGAAGTCGATCTCGTCGCCCGGCCGCACACCAAGATCCGCCAGGTCGAGCGTATCCGTCACGCTGACGAGCACACCCGCATTGGCCTCGTGTACGAGATGCTTGCGAGCGTCGTCCGACTCATTGAGGCTGCGGAAGAGACTGACGTCGCTGATCCCCAGGTCGTCCTGCGCCTCGATCACGATGGGGACTTTGGCGGTCGGGGTCGCAAGCGATTGGACGGCGGGGCTGACGATGCTGATCATCGGGCGATTGTCCGGCACGATCGTCACCTTGCCCTTGAAGGGGCTCGTGGAGACATTGCCCTCGACATCCGTGATGCTCACAGAGAAGTCCCCCTGCTCGGTTAATGGAAAGACCGCCTGCGCCGTGTTCTCCGGCTGCCCGGCGCACGTGTACGCATGTCCACTGACGTTCAGCGTGCCGCCGGCCAGCGGACGGTTGGACGCCACATCCATCGTCACTTCCGTGCCCTTGTATGCCTTGAGAGTGTTGTCGCTCTCGCTCAACGTCGCATTTCGCTCCACAAGCCGCGAGTAGGCCGGGTACCGGTAGTGTACGCGGACCGTCTCGATTCTGGGCGTTTTGCAGAGGGTGACGCGGTGGTACTTGCTCCTGCCGTGTTCCACGCCGGCCCAGTAGACCAGGTCAGAACGGATGTCCTCGATCGTCTGGAAGTAGCTGCCGTCCTGGGATTTGAACATGGGGATCTTGTTGACCTGTCGCTCATCCGGATTCCGGACCAGCAGCGAGACACCCTCCGGCGTTCGGCCGCGCGCGATCACCTTGACGGTGAGCGCCTTGCCATAGTCTACCATGGCCCCGGCCGGATCGACGATCAGTTGCGTCGCGCTGTACGGAGGATGATCGGCGAATGGGGAGAGAAACCGCGGCAGCTCGGCGAACATCCAACGGGAAAACAGGAGGGCGGAAAGCACCCACGCCGCGAGCACGCCCGCCAGCACGTAGTACTCCCGCCGCAACGTGGGCGGTTTGAGGCTTTCCAGCGCGCTCAACTGGTCGAAGGACTCCGTGGCACGCTCAATGCCCTTTCGCATGAGTGCCGGTGAAGAACCTCCAATACAATGGCCGTCCAGCCGGTTTTCGAAGTCGATTGCGTTGGTCAGATCGTTGCCGATTTCCGGATGCTCGGTCTCGATCAGACGGGCCAGCATCTTGTCCCGCGAGACTGCCCGGTTCAGTCGCCATCGGGTCAGCACGACGGTCGCCAGGGCCGCCGCAACGGTCCCCAGGTTGAGAATCAGACGCATCCCCGCCCCCCATTGCAGGACAGCGTCGGAGTAGAAACACAAGACGATCAGCGCAAGCCCGACCCAAAGGCCGCGCACGACGGCCAGCCGCCATACGTGCCGTCTGTGAACGTCGCTCAACAGCGCCACGGCGTCTCGCACCGACACTCGGGCTTCGATCGCTGCGTCTTCCATCTGTTCACCTGAACGCGGAGTTCTGGAAAATGGAAGTTGGGCTTATCTTATTCAAGGAAATCTGTTTTGAGATTTCCTTGAATAATCCGGATGAGCACTTGTGCACTGGCACCACCGACTTGGGAAGGAAGAATCGGGAAAACGATTCTTCCTTCCCAAAGTAAGCCCAACTTCCATCTTCCAGGACTCCTTCCTGTATCTCTATAACAGCCCTGAGGCTCGCCGCAAGAACCACTCCACGCCGAGGACGCAGATCAGTGTACCAAACACCGGCAGACGATCCCAGATGTCCCTCGGCTTGACGCGCTCCCGAGCCAGTGTCTCGAATGCCTGGATCTTGTCGGGCAAAGCCTCCAGCTCGTTCACTTCGAGCATTTCCCCGCCGGTGACATCGGCAATCAGGTTCATCATCTCCCTGTCCGCCTGCACGCAACGTTGCTCCACGGAGTCGTCATACACGGTGAAACGCACGATGTCCTTCTCCGGCTTGCCGACGTTGCTGTACAGAATCGCCTCGTACTCGCCTTCCGCGGCGGGAGTGTAGTGCGCCACGTAGACGGCCTCATTGCTCTTCAGCGGCTCAGGTGTGAGACGGACCTTGCCGCCATCCGGCTGCGTCAACTCGATCCTTGGCTTATAGCGTGCCCGCTCCACGAGCTTGGCGCTGACCGTCATTCGGATCATCTCGCCCGGCCGGTAGGCGCTCTTGTCGATCTGGAATGAGATATCGCGGCCAGGCAGAAAGTCCGAGCCGGACACCAGCCAGCGGATCATCTGGCTCCAAAACCGCCCATAGATGTCGTCGTATTGCTCCAGTCGTTCCGGCAGGAATCCCCACTGCCACAGACCGGCCGAGCCGATGCTCATCACCTTGCCCTTGCCGTAGCGATGATAGACCACGGTCGCGATCCGCTCGCTGCGCCGGTCCTGTCCGATGCGGGCCAGCACGACGGCCAGCGACTTCTCATCCGTGACCCGCGTCACGCTCGTCATGGCGGGAAGCTCACGGACGATCGTTTCGCTGGATTTGCCACGAGAGCCATAATCAAATATCGGATTGGCCTTGCCCTCCTCGGTCAGCTCCAGGGGCACGTCCGTCAATACGCCATCGCCCCAGCGGACCGGCTCGATCTTCGCGAGCTCGGGACTGCTCTGCTCGTAGGGCCGGCCGCGAAAGAACACTACACTGCCCCCGTCGTCGCCGACGTATTCCTGTAGAGCCTTCATCTCGCCACTGCTGAAGACTTCGTCGATGTCTTTGCCCAGGAAGATGCAATCGTATCGTCTCAGCTCATCCCTCGTCCGTGGCATCTGGAGTCCCGGCAAAACGGTCTTCTCCGTCGTCTTGTCCTCCGCGAGCTTCTCGACCACGGCGAACGTCTTGTCCGGATTGATGTAGAAGATCGAAGTCACCTCCACGTTCATGTCCGCGCGGAGGGTACGAAGCAGGAACTTGCTGTCCCAGTGAGGCCGGGCCTCGACCACGAGCACCTCCGTCTTGTCGTCGATCACGCGGGCAATGACGCTTCGCTTGTTGTTGTCGAGGTCACTCTCGCCCGGCAGCGGGTCCACCTCGACGCGATACTGAAAGACGCCCCGGTGCTCCTCGCGGATGGGGATACTGGTTTCCGCGTGGCCGTTCTCGAGCATCAACTGCTTCGACGTGACGTACTTGTCCTCGCGGAAGACATGAACGCCGGCGGTCCAGTCGGTGTAACCGGTTCCGACCAGCGAGACGTTCAGAGCGGCCGGCTGTCCGGCCAGCAGGAAGTTCGAGTTCACCCGGGCGAGCACATGAACATCTTTCACCTCGGAGGCCGTGCCGATGGGCACTGTCCACACCGGGACCTTGAGCGTCCGCAGGTAGCGGGCGGCACTGCGCATACTGGACTGCGGATCGACCTCATTGCTCCTGCCGTCGCTGAGGAGCAGGACCCCACGCGTCCTGCTGTTGGCGCCGCCTCCGACAACGTCGGTCAACGCGGCGCCGATGTGCGTTTCGCTCCCGTCCACCTGCCTGCTGCCGGCCAGGAACCTCAGTGCCGTCCGCCGCAGTGTCACGTCGAAGCCGAACAACTGCACGTCGTAGTTCCTGCCCAGTTTCGTGAGCAAGGAACTCTTCTTCGCCTGCAGGACGCCGAGGGCCGCCTCGTAGCGCGTCCGGTTCTCCACGTCCTTCGTGTTCATGCTCAGCGAGGTGTCGACGAGCACGGCCAGAACAGGCTTGTCCCGGACCTCCTTCTGCGGCACAAGGGCCATCGGCCGCATCAGCAGGACGAGCAAGGCGCACAACACGCCGATACGCACGAGGGTCAATCCGATTCGCAGGAACCCGTGCATCCCGCGGGCGGTGCGGGCATAAACGAAAACGACGACGAGACCTGTCACCACGCCGATACCCAGGAGCACCGGGACCGAAACCAGCGGATCGAATATGAGGTTCAAGCCCATGATTCACTGCCGAAGTAGCATCGTCAGAAGCTGCTCAAGGCACAACATGGCAATCGCCGCCAACAGGAGGTAGTGCCACAAGGGTCTTCCCTCCAGGAGGGCCCCGATCTCCGCCGCATCGGCACTTGCCAGGAACGTCGCACTCGGGCTCTTCCCGGCCAGAGCTTTCAGTTGAGCGGTATCGAGTCTCTCCAGGTTGCTCTCCAGTGGGTCTACATTGACAGCGACGGCCCCCGCCACCCTACCGGCCACATGAACCTGATAGAAGCCGCACGCACGCGTCTTCGGGAAGAAGACCGCCGTGCCGCCCTGGCCCTTGTCCAGATTACCCTCGATGGTCTCGCCGGCAGGGTCCTTGAATACAACAGTGTCCCCGTCGGCCGCGGGTGCAATTGTCGTAAAACAGGGCTCACCGACGAGGAATGCATTGCGGCGGCCGGCGCTCGGCCGCAGTCCCTTGACGATCTCATGAATGAGCGGCACGAACAGCGTGTGCCGGGCCAGATCGCTGTGGCGGAGCGAACAACTGAAGTTGCACAGCAAGAGCGTGCCGCCACCCACGATCGTCTGCGCCATGGCGATGTTGCCATCGTCGTATTGCAGGAGAACCTGACCTTTCTGTTTGACTCGCTCGGTGCTGAAGAACCTCTGGAACCTGATCTCGCCCAGTTCGGGAGTCTCCCTGAACTTGCGCAGGATGTCGCTGTCGAAATTGCCCTGTGCCAGGCTGGCATGCCCGTCCTGCCGGGACAGGTCGATCTGGCCGGTAAGCTTGAAGGGAAGCGTCAGACTGCCCTGCGACCAGGCGGCAAGACGGTCGAGGTTCTGACTGCCGGTGGGACCTACGTGGAAATAGACGACGCTGCCGCCGTTCCCGAGATACTCCAGCAGGGCCAGTCCGCATGCCCTCGACAGTTCCTGGATATCCGACAGCACGACCACTTGCGCGGCGGACAGAACCGCCGTGCTCACCTGTCTGGAGGGGATGACTGTCGCAACCGCCGCTGCCTGGCGAGCCTCCTTGAACGGGTTGATCGCGTTCACCAGAAAGCGGGCGCCGCCTTGCTCGCCGGCCATGTCCTCGTCAGTGACCAGGAGTACGCCGATCTTCTCCTCTACCGGCAGGATGAAGCACCGTTGATTATCGATCTCCAGACCGTCTTCGGGGATGCGCACGCGACCCTGGTACCGGCCGCTTTGATGAAACCGCAGGTGAAAGCTGGTGGAGACCGTGGACTGCGGCTCCAGCTCAAGCTCCTGCTTGAAACTCTCGCCCTCCTGAAATCGCATTTCGACGGGCAACCGGCGTGGCCGGTCGCTGAAGTTGGCCACCCTGCACACGATCTCGATGTTCTCGGAAACGGACGGGGAGCCCGGCCGCACGGCTACGTCCGTCACGGCACAGTTCTCCGCACGCTCCGGGCCAACCGGCACAAACACCAGATCAACGCCCGTCTCGATTCGGCTGAAGTCCACCGACGACCAGTTGGCCCTCTGAAAGTCGGAGATGAAGCAGATGTGTCTGCTGCCGGAGGCGCTCTTGAGCTGGCTGGCCGCCTCGGCAACCGCCGCCCCGATATTGGGACACTCCTGCCGGACCGAGGCGTTGCGGATGTCCCGTCGCAGCAGGAACAGGTTGTCGCTCGGCTCGTCGAACGAGCTGTTCGGGGTCGCCCCCATGAGGATCAGGTTGAAGCGGTCGGCCTTGCCGCAGTGATCGAGCAGAGCGCTGGCCGCCGCTTTGGCCTGCGCCCGGGGCGTGACGCCTGCGTACCGGTATTCCATGCTCGCCGAGACATCCATGAGGATCATTGTGGTCCGCCCGGCGCCCGGGTCTTGTTTTCGGCCGCTGCCTTGCATAAGGGAGGGCCGAAGGAACACAAGCAGGATCAGCAACAGCAAGGCGGTACGCACCAGCATCAGCAGGATATGCCGCAAATGGTACAGGCGGGATTGATGGGCCCGCGCGGCCAGCAGGAACCGCAGGGACGGGAAAGTCATGTTCTTCGGTGTGCGGCGCGTCAGAAGGTGAATCAGCAATGGCACGCCCAACGCGAGCGCCCCGACAGCCAGAGCCGGATTGGCGAACAGGATGTCCCCTAAGAGAATCTGCATCGCCGCCGCCTCTGGACGTATCCCTGCAAGGCCACCGGGTACGGAGTCGCCGTGCTCATCAATTCGTAGTCGATCCTTCGCGCCTCGGCCATTGACACGATCGTATCCATGTACTGTTGCAGCTCGCGGCTGTACATCTGCCGGATGTCGTCGGGGACGGACGTCAGCTTCTCGCCGGACTCCGAGTCGATGAAGTTCACGCTCGCCAGACTCGGCAATTCGAGCTCATGCTTGTGCAGAACGTGGAACAGCACGATCTCAAAACTGCGGTGCAGGTACATGTCCAGCACGCCGAACAGCGCCTCCGGATCGTCCAGGAGGTCGGAGATCACGATGAGAATCCCCCGGCGTTTCAACAGCGAAGACGTCTGCTGCAAGACCTTTGAAATGCAAGTCTTGCGGCAGACCTTCTGCACTTGCAGCGCATGGAGGATCTGCTCAAAGTGGGTGAACGCGCCTCCGGCGGGCACGTGCTGCTCGATCTCGGAGCCGAAGAGCGTCAGGCTTACGCGATCTCCCTGTTTGAGCAGCAGGTAGCTCAGTGCCGCGCCGAGGTAGCAGGCGTAATCGTACTTTGAGACATCGCCGGCCCCGAAGAACTTCTCATGCCACGAGCCGCCGAATGCCATCGAGGCACTGCAATCGACCAGCAGGTGACACGTCATGACCGTCTCCTGCTCGGACAGCTTGATCACGTAGCGGTCGGTCCGCCCGTAGGCCTTCCAGTCGATCTTGCGAATGTCGTCGCCGGGCAGGTACTCGCGGTAATCGGTGAATTCCTGGGAATGGCCTTTGAGCAACGATTTATGCTTGCCGGTGTAGGTGCCGTCGACGGACCCGCGGGCGGAAAACGACAAATGCTTCAAGAACGCCAGCGTGGGCTCGTCGAGGTACTTGTGCGGTTGGCTCCGCAACGAGATATCCGCCGCCTGTCCCATCCTATTCGGGCTTCAGAACCTTCGTCACCTTTTCCAGAGCGTCCGCGATCCGCGGCCGCAGCAGCGGCGCATCTCCGGACGCCTTGCGTACGGATACAACCGCCTTGCCGGTCCCTTTGCCCGTATAGTCCGACTCCTTCACATGCTTCAGCAAGGCGCCGATGATGGCCTCGGTGGTGATTCCCTTGCCCGCCGCCTTGTAGTTGCGCAGAATCCGGTGCCGCAGGACGGGGATCGCCACGTCGCGGACCTCCTTGCATGAAGGAGCCGGAAGGCCCCTCAGGACCGCCAGGCTCTTAGCCCCCAGGATCAAGTATTGCGAGGCCCGCAGGCCGGCGCCCCACTCCACGAACTCGCGCGCTGCCGGCGGGCTGACGGGACAGGGCCGGCTGGCTGCCGCCAAGTCCACCGCGTACGCCAGAACATGCTTGGAGACCGGCACGCGACGCACAAGGTTCTGATAGAGCAGGACTTCGTCTCGTGTCATCACGGCATTGACCGCCGGCGCATCGCGGGTCGTCGTTTCATCCACGATACTCAGCTCGCTGTCCCGCGTCGGGTAGTCCACGACGATATTGAACATGAAGCGGTCGAGCTGCGCCTCGGGAAGCGGGTACGTGCCCTCATGCTCGATGGGATTCTGCGTGGCGACCACCATGAACGGCTGCTCCAGCCGATAGGTGGTTCCGGCCGCGGTCACTGTGTATTCCTGCATGGATTCCAGCAGCGCTGCCTGCGTCTTGGGCGGGGCACGGTTGATCTCGTCCGCCAGGATCAGATTGGCGAATATGGGCCCCTTGATGAACTGCATCGTCCGCTGGCCGCTCAGGCCGTTCATTTGCAGGATTTCCGTGCCCGTGATGTCCGACGGCATCATATCCGGCGTGAACTGAATCCGCTTGAAATCCCACCCCAGGACCCCCGCCAGCGTCTTGGCCAGTAGCGTCTTGGCCAGCCCGGGAACCCCCAGCAGAAGGGCATGCCCGCGGGAAAACAGCGAGATCAGCAGCTCCTCGACAACCTTCTCCTGGCCGATGACGACCTTGTGGATCTCCTTGCGAAGGCAGTCGTACCTGGCCGCAAAGCCCTGTAGAAGCTCCGCGTCCCCAGGTTGTGTGTCCCGCCTTTCCTGTAACTCACTCATCGGCAACTCCCCGTGGCCTGCACGGTCCATGATAGGCCATTGTAACACGCGCTAAGTGCTGTGCACCGCGCCATTTGCCCAATCTCCGCCAGGAAACAGCCCCCTCAAGCCCCAAACACGCCGCTATGGCCGTTCCCTGTACTAAGGACGCACGGCAAGCCCCCTTGTTACAGGAGAAAATCCCCCGACGCCCATTGTCCGGCCAAATGCAGGTGTTTCTCAGTGAGGGTATGTGAGGAGCCACACGCCACACGGCGGGTGAATCGGACGGAGGAGCGACTGGGGGACACGCTGCGAGTGCCCAGCTTGCGCCATATACTTCTCTTTTCAGTAGCAGATGACCATTGCCAAAGCCTGCTTTGTTCTCTCTATGAGAGCCGACCGGTCTACGCCTGCCTCGTCTTCGGCCTTGGATTCTGTGGGCAGATCCGCAATGCTGTCCAGGAAGGGCAGGACGAATGAGCTCTTCACAGCATAGTTGATGTTCTGAGGGAGGATGCCCGAGGTGGCAAGTGTCGTCAGGTCATTCAGCCGGGCGTTCACCATTCCTATCACCTGCCCTCTTTCATCGAGTAGTGGGCCGCCGCTGTTGCCCGGTTGGACCGGGACACTGATTTGGAAGAACCGGGAATTGCCGCCGGGTCCGGACAGAGAACTGATCGAACCTTCGGTGTACTTCGGCTCGGTACCCTGCATACCCACGCGTGGAAAGCCCACGGTGAAGACCACATCCCCGGTCTTGACCGTGGCGCTGAAAACCAGCGTCAGAGAAGCAAATCCGCTGCCGTCGATTTTCAGAACAGCTATGTCCACGGCCTCATCCTTGAGAACGAGCTTTGCAGGATATGTCCTGCCGTTGTAGAGAACCTCAATCTTGGCAGCCTTTTCCACTGCATGACAGGCCGTGAGAATAAAACCATCGGGCGCGATCAGAAAGCCGGTGGCTGTGCTGCCTGCATTTTCCGGGCCTTGCTTGCCTTGTTTCGAGCGGCGTTCTATTTCGGCGATGAGTTTCTTGACTCGACGCTGGGCCTGTTGGTCGAGAAGGTCCTTTGCCCGACGTTGCGCCTCCTCAATCTGACTGGGGGTCATCTCCTTACGGAGGACTGCCTTGAGAGACTGAGTGTCATCGCCATTCATTCCTGCCAGTAGAACCCATTTGTAGGCTTCTGTGTAATCCTCAAGAACGCCTTTGCCTTCCCAATACATGAGGCCAAGGCGGAACTGAGCGCGCGCCAATCCCTGCTCAGCGGCCTTGGTGTACCATTTGACGGCCTCCTTGTAGTCCTGAGGGACCCTTTGGCCCTCGAAGTACATGTCGCCAAGCAAGTTCTGAGAGTGCGCGTCTCCGTGCTCAGCGGCCTTCGTGTACCATTTGACGGCCTCCCCGCAATCCTGCGGGACCCCTTTGCCCTCCCGATACATGTAGCCAAGGAGGTACTGAGCGGCTGCGTTTTCCTGCTCGGCGGCCTTCATGTACCATTTGACCGCCTCCTTGTAGTCCTGCGGGACCCCTTCGCCCTCTCTATACATGCAGGCAAGGAGGAACTGAGCGTCTGCCTCTCCCTGCTCGGCGGCCTTCGTGTACCGTTTGACGGCCTCGGAGTCATTGGCGTCCGTGGTTTTCGCCGCCTCCTGGACTGATAGCGCAAGACCTGTTGTCAGTAGACAAGCGGCCAGCATGAATACGAGCTTTCGTCTCAACATATTCTCCCCTCTGCCGCAGCACATCCACTACGGCCCGATACAGTGGCCTCTACGATCTTCTCACAGAGTCGCGCAGTCAATTGATGCAACCGGATTGTACAGTCTCCGCGATCCAAGACCAAGCGGAAATGCTTGACAGGCGCGCGAGTATCGGCAGAATGGCGCCCGTGAGAAACGTAGTATCCATTCGGCTATCATGCCCAAGACGCATATGGTCGGGTCAGCCAGGCCGCAAGGCCGGCTACGTCCACTACGAACGGTCACAGCCCCGCCATATGCGATTCTTCTGTCACGGGGTCGCCTGGATAGGTGCGCCGTCGGAAATGCACCGGATGGCGTTCTCGGTGAGTGCCGATGAAGAGAGCATCCGCGCGACCGGGTGAGCGAGAATGCGGGATTACCCTGATATTCAGGATTTGGATCGACAGCGAAGGCTCGTTGCGTTCATGGACCGCACAGTCGATGGAGATTCCGAGATGCCTGGTTCGCCCGATGCGAGTGAACACAAGGAAGTCCGCTTTCTGAGCACCTTGAGCGACAAGTTGGAGCGTTTTGCGCGCGAAGAGGTTACGCCTGAACATCTGGAGTACTATGCCTATTTCGATTGCGCCTGCTGCATGAGACTCCTGACCATCGAGTGCATGATGAAGGATGTTCTCCGGTGGCTGGGGTTTCACCGGCCCGACCTTTGCAGCGAAGTGACCGAGTTGTATCAGGCACTCACGGGTTCAGCAAAAGAGCATGACCGGAGCATGCGCGAGCTGCGGAATGCTCGACTTGACCCCGCGAGTGCCAATCCGCACACGGTAAAGCGCCATGCGGTAGCTCTGGCCAGGACGTTGCGTCACGTTGCGGCCCTGTTCACAGCAGCGATGGCCCGGCCTGAGAACGACGTGCACAAGCCCAGTGAGAGAGTGAATCAGCGGGAGCAATCGGGCGAGAACAGTTGTGCTCCCATGAATGTCATCATTTCAGACTCCACCAATGTGACTGTGGAGGGCATCCACCAAACGCAGAATCTCGCGACGCGGATTCCCAGTTCTACTGCCAAAGACCCACGAACGAGCCGGAAGAACAAGAAGAACATCAGGAGGACTATCTTCGTTCTTGTCGCCTTTCTTGCGAGCCTCCTTACCGCCCTGCAGGTTCTCTTTGGGTGGATAGGGAGCATCTGGCGCCTTGTGACAGGGAGATAGCGCCACTAATGGGGGCGAGGGCGTTCGCGATCTTCACCTCGAACGGGATGCCCCGGTGCAAGACGACTTGACGAAGAAACACACAGATGCAACCCCCATAAAGAAAGAGCCACGTTCTTGATGGCAAAAACGCGGTTTTTGATGCGCCTGGAGGGACTCGAACCCCCAACCCTCAGCTCCGTAGGCTGATGCTCTATCCAATTGAGCTACAGGCGCTCGTAACGTCTTGAGTGTACTCCCCTATCCGTAGCGTGTCAATCAGGGTTTTTTTGCCTGCGAATCCGGCTTTCTCGAACCGTCCTGAAAAAAAGTCATCAGACAACAGAAAAGGCCGTTACGTTACACTTCGGCCACGGCACTCCTATACGGACACCGATGAAAAAGCAATCGGCAATAAGATGTCAGAAGGTGGTGGAACCGATGATTCTCAACGAAACCCAGGTTAATAGCCTTTCCAACATAACCCGAGCGATACCCAGGTCAGGTTCCAGATCCCAACCTACAGCCAAACCGCTATCGCTTCACTAAAGACGGCAGCTCTCTATCACCTGCCTCCACCAAGTCGAGCCTCGTTTCCTGCGAAACGGGGCTTGATTATTTTCATTGGCGGGCCACATCCACGTCGATATTGACCGTCACCTGGCCCGGTACGGTGAAGCTGACCGGCAAGCCCTTGCCGGGAGCGACCAGGAAGTTCTGCACGATATATGACAATTCCGTAGGGGATTCGACGGTTTTCACTTTGAGCTTGAACAGTGCCTTTCCGCCGGCCGGCACCACGAGCTCCTTGGGGCCGACTTTGCCCGACCTCTGTAGCTTGAGACTGATATCACAGTCGTTCTCCAGGGCAAATCGGACGGTGTCCTCCCCCTCGTAGTCGATGTCGCAGACCGCCACCGCCTTCTCATAGATCGCCTGGAGGTATTCTCGCTTGCCGATGAGTTGGTCGTTGTACCAGACCACAGTCCGGCCACTCAGCAATGCCTCTTTGACAGCCTCCACGGTCTTGGCCTTGGCGAAGACCAGCGTCATGGGTCGATGACGCTCCGGGGTCGTCTCGTCCACCGGGCAGGGATCGTGGAGGTCGGAGTTGCCCATGAACGTCAGGTTCTTGTCGAGCGCCCACTGATGCGCCTCCGGGTAGTAGGTCAGGCCGTTGACGACCTCGATGCCATGCAGGTGCTTCTTCTCATACAACTGCGTGTGGATGTCGAACCACCCTTTCTTGTCCGGCTTCCAGCCCGGATGATTCCACCAGATGAACGCCCCCTGCTTGCCGGCGGCCGCCATGCAGTCCAGAAGCTCCTTCGTGTCCAGCGGCGTGACGTCTTCCAGGAAGATGGCATTGAAGTGGCCGGGCGGCGTCTCCCTCGTGATCTCCGCGCCGCGGACCAGGAGGATGCCGCGTTCCTTGGCCCGCGGCAGAGCGATCTCATAGGGGCGATTATGCTTCGTCGGGACATCGTCCTTGTGGGGCTGGTACTCGATGTGATCGGTGATCGAGATCACGTCCAGCCCTTCTCTCCAGGCCTCATCGACGCGCACTGTTGGCCAGACCAGGCCGTCGGAGAACACCGTGTGCATATGAAAGTCGCATTTCAGCGTCTTGTACCCGAGAATATCAGGGAGACGGATCTCCTGCCGAACCTGCGCCGAGAGCACGGCCACATGAAGCAGGACAACGAGAACACCCAGGAGAGCACATCGCGGTTGCACCACTCGTTTCATCGACTACCCCTTTCTTCGTCTGAACCACACCCTGTCACAGCACCGTGCCCGTGTGCCGCGTGACTCGATCAATCACCGGCAATATAGCCGCCTCAGGTCGATCTGACAACTCCATCCCGCGAGAGGCTGCTCCGAATCATCACGGGACATCAAACTGCCTCGGTGTCATTTCTGCGAAAGCAGGAATCCATCTGCGCCGGGGCATTCCTGGACCCCTGCTTTCGCAGGGGTGACATTGGTGGTGGCTATCACGAGCGCTTGAACCACCGATCCGCCCAGTGTTGGAAGAACTCCACGGCGTTCGGGTCCTGCGCATTGCCGCCGACGGCGTGGACGCCCCAGGCGCCGCCTCCAAGAGCATAGTATCCGATCGCGCCACCGCCTATCGCGACCAGACCGATTGCCAGGCCGCCCAACGCCAGCAGGATGCCAATCGCTGCTCCGCCCAGGGCGATCAGGCCCACGGACAGCCCGCCGAAGCTCAGGAGGCCGCAGGAGACTCCGCCGAAGGTCAATCCACCCACGGCAATCGGACCGACGGCCACGACGCCCTTGGCGATGCGGACCCTGCCCGTGGCAGGATCGATGCCCCGCCCTGCAACAACATGCACCAGGGGCAGTCCGAGAACCTCCCGCTCGGAGCGATACTCGTACCCGCACACCGCGCCCATCGAATACCCGCAGTGTGGACACATGATCGCCCGATCCGAGATCTCGCGATCACACTCCGGACAATGAACCAGCGACATGGCATACCTCCCGGCAACATCTCGTCCTGATTGCCACCCATCGAGATCAGATGCGAACAGGTTCGCAGATACACTCGGCCGTCGGCCACGGCGAGTGTCGCGTGACGCTTCTCGCCGAGGGCGTTCACGGCCAGTAGATCATACGTGGGTCCGGCTTCGAGCACAACCGCGTTTCCACCTGTCATCCCCAGTGCTGCGTCCGCGTCGCCCGCTCGAGGACAGGTGGCTCCAGCATCACCCGTGCCCTGCGGACAGTATTGTCGCGAGAACCCCATCGTCTGCAAGCACAGTATCCCCGGCAGGTTTGGCTGCCCCGCCACAAGGGAATTGGATTGGCACACACTCCGCCCGATGTCACGATTCACAGCTTGCGCAGCAAGCCCACGACCACCCCCTGGATGCGGCAGTTGTTCGAGTAGATGGGCTCGTAGTTGGCATTGCCCGGCTGGAGCCGGACACCGTCGGGCTCCCGATAGAATCGCTTCAGCGTGGCCTCGCCCTTGTTCACCAGAGCCACCACGAGCTGGCCATTCTCCGCCACCTCGGTGCGCTTGCAGATCACGTAATCCCCCGGCTGGATGTTCTCCTCGATCATGCTGTCGCCCGAGACTTCCAGCGCGAACAGTCCGTCCCCCAGGCCAAAACAGGATTCTAAAGACAGGTTATCCCTGTTTTCAACGGCCTCGATCGGCAATCCCGCAGCCACACGTCCGGCCAGACGAATGCCCGCAGGCAAGTCCTCGCCGGCCGGCGACGCGTCCGCCTGGGAGTGTCTAAGCAGTTTTCGCCCTCGGGAGGTCAATCTCAAAGAGCGAGCCCTGCCCGGCGAAGCGGCGAGCAGGGATTTTCTTTGCAGCTCGCTTAGATGCTCGAACACGGTGCTTCGGCTGAGGTTCAATTGCGCCGCCAGCTCGGCTATCGTCGGGGAATAGCATCGGTTCCCGTGGAAAGCGGCGATGTGCCGGAGCACCTGGAGTTGCTTGGGGGTCAAACCGTCGATGGTGTCTGTGTCTCTCCGCCACATCGGTGATCTTCTCCTTGCCCGAGGAAGCGGGCGCATCGCGAATTGCCGTGATGACCAGCGGTACACGCCGTGTCCCCGACAGCACGCCCATGATTTCAGCGACGGATGCCAACACCCGCGTCAGGTGCCCCGCCGATGGATCCGCGGGCCCCGGCGGTGACCCCGGCCAGATGGAAACGTACTCGCCCCCAGGTCCGAACTTGCATGCAGGCTCGATCCGTCCAATTCTGTGCGTATTCATCCTTGATACCCTGTACTCTTCAGCGGTTTTTTTGACTCCTGTCCTATCGCCCCTGTTCTATCGGCGGCACCCCCACAAAAACCCAAACAAAAACCGAACAAATCCGCGTCTGTCGAGGACCTTTTTGTGCGAGGCCACATGGCCCAACTGCCCCCCGCCCTTATATGGGACCCATGACGAAAATAAGGTATGTCGTTGACCCGAAGTTGCTGCGTGGAAAACCCTGTTTCTTGCTGTTCTCGCGCAGAGACGCAGGGAATCATTCTTCCAGGCCGTTCGCCGCACGAGTGATCCCAACGACGCAACGCGTCAGAGTCGTGTGAGCTTCCACAAATGATGATAGCTTGGCTGTAAGAATGAGTCAAGGCGAATGGCACCACAAGGCGCGCCTACGTCCCTTCAGCCGGAGTGAGCGCGCCGCAGTCGGGGCCGGAGATCAGGGCGGGGGCCTTCGAGCTCCATGGGTTCGGTGAGGTCTTTGATAGGTTCCACCAGGAACTCGTCGGGTTTCATCGTGACCGCGTTGCGCCCACGGTCGTAGTGGAATTGCGGGACGGCCAGGTACAGGTCATCGCAGGCGAGGGGTGGTGCATCTGATGATTCTACGGGGCCTCACTACCACCGTAAGAAACTCCCCCTTCCAAGTGCGGTTCTGTCTCTCACTATGTTGTTGCGTCGGTCGTGACGCAGACCACCTGCAATCACTGGCTTTGGGATGTCGCTGGGGCTGCGTTGGCACGCAGAGGCGTAGCGGCGGATGATATCTGCATGAGACCGGTGCCGTCCGGATATCGGCTGACGGATTGGTCGGCGGCCAGGTTCTCAAAGGTCGCGGAATCCAGCAGCGCGTAGCCATTCTCAGCCGCGTCGTACAGCCAGATCGTCTCACCACGCGATGACAGCTTGAAATTCGCGTGCAGGCCTGGCTCATCGCTGCCATCCTCATCCCCCCAGACGATCAGGTATCCGCCCGGTGCAAGCTGAGTGTCCCGCGGGAATTGCCACTTGAGCGGATTGCTTGCATTGTCGCTCAGGTACATCCCGGACAGGTCAATGGGCTGATCGCTGACGTTCTTCAGCTCGATCCAGTCGTCGTACTGGCCCTGTGGGTCGGCAATGGTGAACTGGTTGCGTGCCATGATTTCGTTGAGCACGATGGCGGAGGACCCTTCGTGCGGGTAGGTCACGACGTGAGCGTAGACTTCACGCTCCGCACAGGGAGGGTCAAACACCACAGTCCCGGTAGTGTCGGCGGCCGTGGCCTGAACGTAGTAGCGCAGCACCGTACCTGCAGGGTAGTCCGGCAGGGTAAGGCAGAAGATATGCTCGGCCGCCTCGCCTTCGCCCTGGGTGCCCTCGTCCGTCATGGGCATCGGCGTAAAGAGCGCAAACGGCCCTGCGGCGACGAGTAACTGGACGCCGGATATGGCCAGAACGTTGTCAAGATGGGCTGTCACAGTAATGGTCTGTCCCGATGCATTTTGGGCGGTGTCCTGCGTGACGGCAACGATCTTGGGGACCGGTCGGTTGACTTCCCGGTTCGACAGGATCGAGGCACGTCGGGTTCGAACGAAGCTGTTCAGCGTGTCGATGCCACTGGTGAATGCCTGGTAGGTGTACAGCTTCTTGGTGTCGGCCCTCACAGCCTCGTCGATGAGGGCTCGATAGGCGTCGATCTTCGCGCCGAGGCCCTCCTCTGTGAAGAAGGAGTCCAGAATCGTGCGGATGTGGGCAAGGTATCTCTGTCGATACTGCGAGATGGACATCAGGCGGTACATGAGCGGCACGAGCGGATCGTCGGCCCGGTAGAAGATGGACCAACCCGTGCCGGTCGTCAGATTCATGGATTCATTTCCATCGTACTGAATGAGGTGCATCCGGCCCGTTTCCGGCTCGTAGTACAGACAATAGTCGCTGCCCCGTTTGTTGACGTACCCGTCATCGTCCTGGAAGATGATCTCGAACGCACAGACCCACAACGCACGATCCACGTCGAGCACCGGCTCCAGCTTGTCCGGCAATTGCGCCAGCGCTGTGTTATTCAGCACATCGCACACGTGAATCAGGCTGGCCCAAGGGTCGGCCTGCTTGCTGTTCTTCAGCTCATAGACGCGCTCGTACGTCGTCAAAGCGCTACCCTGCCAGGTGAGGGCTGCCACGCCGTTCGTGACGCCGCCTCCGCCACCGGGCATCTCAGTTACAGTGATCTCTCCGCCAACATCGCGTACCGGCACATTCGGCCTGCCCGGAGTGCCACCAGGCGGAGTGACGCCGGGGAAGCCCCCGCCACCCATGTCGCCCTGGGCACGCCAGCGCGTGCCGTCATTGCTGAGGAACCAGTCCCGGATGAAGTCCCCGTTGAGCTGTTGGATATTGGCATAGACGCCCCAGTTCTCGCCGTTGATTTCGAGCGTCACGAAGTTCGCCTTGGCGCTGGGGACCTGCTGACGGCATGTATTGGAATAGAGCACCTCTCGCATGAAGGTGGCGTCACTCGCACAGTTGATCAAGTTGAGGGTCTCGTAGCCCATCAGGCGCTGGTTTGGGTCGGTATAGTCAATCTCGATATTGAAGGACTTCTTCTGGGAGTCCCCCGTCATCATATAGGAGGTATTGCCACGGAAGCGGACCCCGACCCCCTCGTAGACGACGCCATCGACGGTCAGTGCAGCCGCCAGATTGGTCTTGGTCTGATAATTGTTCTGCAACTGCTGCCACCAGTCGGCCCCAGAGAACTCCAACTGCAGGACCGGGACGCTCGTTTCATCGTAGAGGTCCTCCCCGGCAGCGACACCCAACCAGCACGACACCGCCCCGATCGATACGATCAGAAATACCCTGGCGCTCATGGCGCACCTCCCCGCATTGCCACCTTATGCTTGTCGTTCTTAGCGTCAATTATTGCTTCTTCACCCTCAATCAGTCCCCGCGGCCGAGAAAACGTAACACTCTCCCGCCAGAAATCACGAGATTCTGGCCAGATTGTTGTGCTGCTGTCGTGACGCTGACGTATCCATATCCTCCGATTGCCTTCGTCACCGCTGTCCGCTACGATAAGCGGGGGTGCCGATGGTCTTAACGCCGCATCTATCGAGGAGGATCCACCGACACCCCCTGAGTAAGAAACTGCTCGTACAATCCGTCCGTTCGTCATGGACGCGAGCTGTCTATTTCAGATCACGCTTCTTCAGGGTCACGCTGAAGCCGCCGCCCTCGGCGAAGAAGAGCGTCTCGATATCCGGGTTGGTCGTGATGGCTTCGATGTACCTCGAGTCCGCCATGCCTGCGCTGATGTTGTGTGCCAGGATCAGGCCGCCCGGACGCATCTTGGGCAGCAGCTTGTTCAGGTAATCGAGGTAGCCCTCTTTGTCGGCATCGATGAACGCCATGTCCACGGGGCCCTCCACCTGTGTGATCTTCTCGTGCGCGTCCCCCTCGACCAGCGTGACGATGTCCGCGACGCCTGCCTTCTTGAAGTTCTCCCTCGCCAGCGCAGCCCGCTCTGCATCGATCTCAAATGTGGTGAGCTTGCCGCCGGTGGTCTTCAAGGCCAGACACTGCCAGATCGCCGAATAGCCGTTCGAAGTGCCTACCTCGACGACATTCTTGGCGCCGATGGACTCTGCTGTCAGCCGGAGGAAGCGGCCGCCCTCTGACGGGACGTTCATCATGTTCCTTCGCTGGCTTCTATCCATCTCATTGAGCACCGCCAGGATCGCCTTCTCCGCATCGTTCTTGGGCACTGGCGCCTTGGTGAACTCGGACGAGGGTTCGCCTCCCCGGCCAAACCGGCCGCCGGGGCCTCGCATCCTTTCGGGCGGACCGCCCGGACCGGGTCCCCCCGGCCCACCCTGGAACTGCTGGCGCCGCTGTCTCATCTGCCGGATCAGCTCGCCGATTCTGTCCATGTCCTTTTGTTCGTAGGCCCTTTCCAGATCGTCCAACCATGGACCCATCGGCCCGCCCTGAGGGCCCATACGAGGAGGGTAGCCCGGCCCGCCGCCCTGGGAGCCTTCCTGCGCCAGGATCAGGCCAACGGTAGTCAACAGTGTTATCCCTACGACTGCGATCATGATTCTCTTTGCCATCGTGCGCTCCTTTGTGAAACTGCTGTGTAGGTCATCTATGAATCCCCAATGGGGTAATTCTCACTACCATAGTGAGCCCCTGCGGGCAGCAGTTACAGCGCCGCGATGGTTTGTGGAAAAGACAGCAGCAAGGGCTTCCCGCCACGACCACAGATCAGCGGCCGGAAGTCGTGGATGCGTTCACTCGTGTCGCAGGGCGACGATGGGATCGACCTTGGCGGCGTGCACCGCAGGGTAGAGGCCGAAAAGAATCCCGGTGGCCATACTGATGAACAGCGGCAGGAGAATGCCATTCAGGGTGACCACGGTGGGCATCTCCGAGAAATGCGTGATGAGCAGGGGAATGAGCACGCCGATCCCCAGGCCGATCAGACCCCCGATCGTGGAGAGCACGACCGTTTCGATGAGGAACTGGTAGACGATCTGCCGTCGCTTGGCCCCGATGGCCCTGCGAATCCCGATTTCCCGGGTGCGCTCGGTGACGGAGGCGAGCATGATGTTCATGATCCCGATGCCGCCGACGAGCAGGCTAATGCCGGCGATGGAGCCCAGGACGATGTTGAACGTCCGCTTGGTGGCCTGCGCCTGCTTGAGCAGGGCCAGAGGAACGCTGACGATGTAGTCCTTCTTCTTGTGGAACCGTTGCAGCATTCTCTCGATCCCCGCCGCTACGGCCTCCACGTGCTCCGCCTGATCCGCCTGGACGATGATCTGGTGCAACTCGACCATCTCCCGCTGGAACGAGCCGGACGTCATTCTCGCGAAGATATCTCCGAAGTACCGACGCGCCACCTCCAGGGAGACGTACACATCCACCTCCTGGTCGGGGATCTGGATATTGCCGGCCTGTCCGCTCTCGCTCTGGACGATGCCGATGATCTCGAACTCGTTGCCGCCGACCCGGAGGGTCTGCCCGATGGTCCCCTCCGTCGCCAGCAGCTTTCGGGCCCCGAACTCGGTGAGGATCGCCACCGGGGCCTGCTTCTTCTCATCGGCGCGGAGGAGAACCCGGCCCGCCAGGACGTGGCGACGCACCAGGTCGAACCACTCCGGGGTCGTCCCCACCACGCGAAGCTCCATGGCCCGCTCTCGCAGCCGGCAGTCCTTGCGAATCAGCTTGACCGGGGCGGTCTGCCGGACGTTGGCGAAGCTGGCGGCCAGCCGGCGATGGTCCTCGTACGTCAGGCCGAACACGCTTAACATGGTCCGCACCGTGCTCGTCGCCTCGTCCTCAGCCGGCTTGATCGAGGAGATGATGATGTTCGTGCTGCCAAGCTTGCGAATCTGCGACAGCGCCTCCTTGCTGGCGCCCTCTCCAACGGACAGCATGGCCACCACGCTGCCCACGCCGAAGACGACGCCCAGCATCGTCAGAAACGACCGCAGCTTGTGCAGCAGCAGGTTCTCGATGCCCAGCCAGATGTTTCGTACGATTTTCGCCTGCCGCATATTTCACGGCCCCTTTCGGGGCAATAAGACCTATGGGACCTATACGACCTATATTTCTGTTATTCGTGCCTCAGGGCCACAATCGGGTCCACCTGCGCCGCGTGCATCGCGGGGTACAGCCCGAAGAGAATCCCGATGCCCATGCTGATCACCAGCGGCAGCAGAATGCCGCGAAGGGTGACAACCGTGGGCATGTGTGAGAAATGCGTGATCATGAACGGGATCAGCACTCCGATGCCCAAACCGATCAGGCCTCCCGCCATCGACAGCACCACCGTCTCGATGAGGAACTGATAGATGATCTGTTTTCGCTTGGCGCCGATGGCCCGGCGAATCCCGATCTCGCGCGTTCGCTCGGTGACGGAGGCGAGCATGATGTTCATGATGCCGATGCCGCCCACGAGCAGACTGATGCCCGCGATGGAACCCAGGACGATATTGAACGTCCGCTTTGTCGCCTCTGCCTGCTTGAGCAGCGCCAGAGGAACGCTCACGACGTAGTCCTTCTTCTTGTGGAACCGCTGGAGCATTCGTTCGATGCCCGCCGCCACGGCCTCCGCGTGTTTCGGATCGTCCACCTGGACGATGATCTGGTGCAACTCCACCAGCTCCCGCTCGTCCGAGCCCGCCGTCCGTTTGGCGAAGATGTCCCCGAAGTACCTGCGAGCCACCTCCAGAGGAACGTAGACGTCGATTTCCTGGTCGGGGACCTGGATACTGCCGGCCTGTCCGCTCTCGCTCTTGATGATGCCGACGATCTCGAACTCGTTGCCGCCGATGCGAAGCGTCTGCCCGATGCTGCCTTCCGTCGCCAGCAGCTTCCGGGCGCCGTACTCCGTCACAATCGCGATGGGAGACCGCTTGTCCTGATCGGACGGCAACATGGCCCGCCCGGCCACGATATCGCGCGGCACGAGCTTGAACCACTCGGGCGTCGCACCCACGACGCGCAGTTCCATGGATCTCTCTCGCAGTCGGGAGTCCTTTCGCAGGAGCTTGGCAGGCGCCGTCTGTCGCACGTTCGCGAAACTCGCGGCGATCCTGTGGTGGTCGTCATAGGTCAGCCCGTAGATGCTCATATGAGAGTGGACCGTGCTGGTCTGCTCCTCCTCGGCCGACTTCACGGAGGAGATGATGATGTTGTTGCTGCCGAGCTTGCGGATTTGGGCCAGCGCCTCCTTGCTGGCGCCCTCGCCGACGGAGAGCATGGCCACCACGCTGCCGACGCCAAAGACCACGCCGAGCATCGTCAGGAACGAGCGCAGCTTGTGCAGCAGCAGGTTCTCGACGCCCAGGAGGATGTTTCGTGCGATCTTAGTTTGCCGCATGAGCGCGTTCTTCTATCCTGTCGATGTTGCCGTCAATCATGTGGAGCCGCCGGCTGGCGTACGCGGCGATGTCCGGCTCGTGCGTGACCATCACGATCGTCTTGCCCCGCTGGTTCAGCCGGGTCAGGACCTCCATGATCTGGATTCCCGTGGTCGAATCGAGGTTGCCGGTCGGCTCGTCGGCGAAGATGACCTGCGGGTCGTTGGCCAGGGCCCGGGCAATGGCCACTCTCTGCATCTGGCCACCCGACAGCTCCGTGGGCCGGTGGCCCAGGCGGTCGCCCAAGCCGACCTCCTCCGCCAGCTCCTTGGCACGGTGAGCGCTGCGAGCGGCGTCCCAGCCCAGGTAGTACAGGGGCAGCTCGATGTTGCGCTGCACCGTCAACTGCGGAATCAGGTTGAAGCTCTGAAAGATGAAGCCCAGGTACCGCAACCGAAGCTCGCTCAGCGCGTCATCGTCGAGCTGGCTGACATCCTTGGCGTCGAGGTAGTAGGAGCCCTCGCTGAGCCGGTCAAGACACCCGAGGATATTCATCATCGTGCTCTTGCCGGAGCCGCTGGGTCCCATGATCGCCCAGAAATCACCCTTCGCAAACGTCACATCGACGCCGCGAAGCGCATGGACCTGTTCTGTCCCCATCTGGTAAATCTTGCACGCCTTTTCCAACCTGACGATTTCCCGCTCGTTGTCCGGCAGGGTCACCTTGCGCATCTACTGTTCCCTTTCTGATCGCGGAGAGCCGCGATCGTCGCCGTCTCCACGGTCCTGTCCACCCCGGCGCTGCTGGCGCATCTGCTCCCGCTCTTCTGGCGTCATGTCCTGGAGGCGCTGGCGCATCTTCTCCGCCTGCTCCCGCTCCTCCGGCGTCATGTTCTTGAGTCGCTCCTGAAGCATCTTCTCTCGCTCTTCCGGCGTCATGTCCTGGAAGCGCTGCATCTGCTCGGCCGAGGGCATCTGGAGGCCCTGGCCGCCTTGCTGTGCCTGTCCCGGACCGCCGGTCTGTGGGCCCGTCGTGGGCGACGGTGAGGAACCGGCGCCCGCCTCGTTGGTTGCTCGGAGCTTCTCGCGGATTTGCCGGGCGATCGAATCGTCGCCGTTGCCTGTCACCCCGGCAATTCTCGCTCCGGGTTCCAGGGCCGCCTCGGCCAAAGGTGGAGTCCTCAGAACGATTTCTCCCTCGCTCAGCCCACTCGCGATCACTACATAGCTGTTGTTGTCCAGGCCGATCTCAACCTTTCGCTGCTTGATCTCGCCGTCGTCCGCGACGACGTAGACGGTGGGCTGGCCCTTGACTCGTATAACCGCCTCAACAGGCACATACACTACGTCGCGATACTGCTCGACGATGATGTCGGCCTTGCAGCTCATGCCGCTTCGCAGGCCGGGATCGTTGCTCTCCAGGTTGATGTTCGTCGTGTAGACCTTCAGGTCCGGGTTCATC
>JAFGJR010000335.1 GCA_016928975.1 Sedimentisphaerales bacterium
CACGCCGCCCAAGCCGTCAGAGCACAGATCCTCTAACATGAATCGAGCCTCAAAGTCCAGGAGTGGACGCGGAACCCTGCCGGTGGATTCGAGGACTTCCGCTTGCGAGAGGAGGCGGAAGCAGAATGCGTGTAGAGTGCCCGCCCAGATGCGGGACGCGCTTGGCACGCCGAGCCGTCCAAGCTCTCGTGAGAGGTCAGCAGCCGCAGTCCGAGTGAACGTACATACCAGGATTCGCTCTGGCGACGTTCGGTGTTCCTGAAGCAACCGCATGACTCGGCGCATGAGAGCATAAGTCTTTCCTGTTCCCGGGCCAGCGACAACTCTTAGAGGTGAATCGTCGGTAGCTGCGATTGTCAAATAAGGTTCTTCAAGACCTTCATTCCATCTCATCGCTATGCCCTCGCCGCCACAGTGAATCATGTTGGGCACGCAGCGGTCACTGACACCACTTCCCCTGAGATGGGAAATGGTGTGTCACACGTCTTACGACAGCCGTGCTTCACGCTCATGTCATATTTGTGGCGTCCCTCGCTGATGCTTCCGTCCTATATTCTGCTATCGGCTGCAAACGGCGTCAAAATAAGAAAAAGGACAAAAAAAGAGGAACGCGTGGGTTGAGAACCCACCCTACGGGAAACGGCAAATACACGCGTATCTCGTCGTTCAATTTTGTGGCTCGTCGCTCGTCTCTCGTTGCTCGGGAGGGCAGGTGTCGAGGAACGCGTGGGTTGAGAACCCACCCTACGGGAAACGGATTTTCGCGGATTCTTGCTTGACGTCCCTTCGTGAGGTTGTGTATCTATATAACAAAATAGTGAATTGACAATACTACTTCGTAAATCAGGAGGAAACGCTTATGGCGACACAGGCACAAATCGCCGCGAATTGTTTGAACGCTCAGAAGTCCACGGGACCGCGTACGGCCGAAGGCAAGGCGGCGGTCGCACGGAATGCCATCAAGCACGGCCTGCTGGCGCGGGACGCGGTGATTCGAGGGGAAGACCCGGAAGACTTCGAGACGCACCGGCAGGCGGTCGTCGCGGACCTGGCGCCGGTTGGGGCGGTTGAATCGGCGCTGGCGGAGCGGGTGGCCGGGCTGATCTGGCGGCTGCGGCGGGCCGAGCGGCTGCAAAACGAGGCCCTCGAAGTGATGTACCGCAAAGAGGCGATCTGCAACTACGGCAGGGGAAGGCGAGGGGACATGGCGCGCACACCGGCCGGACCGCAAGGCGAGCTGGGGCCGGACGATCTGATCGTCGGGCGCGTGATTGGCCGCGACTTCGCCGGTTACCGCACGCTGGAGCACCTGGGTCTGTACGAGCGGCGGCTCGAACACAGCCTGTACCGGACGACGGCGGAACTGAAGCGACTGCAGAGGCTCCGCAAGGCGGAGGCTGCGCCGCCCGAAGCCGAATCACACAGCGACGGTGATGATGCGGACGAACCGCAGGTTGAGGAGACCCAGGTGGAGCAGTGGTCCCCCGAGCCGATGGTCAAGGCCGCGCGCTGCTGGGAAGATACGCAAGCGGAAACGCAAAGGCGCAGAAACGATGAGAAGATAACAGTCGGGTGTTTGGATGGATGATCGGTAGCTGTCAGCGCGATGGGGATGGGTCGCCATCGGTGCGGCCGCGTCCGGACGGGGCGCGGTTGTCGCACGCGGCGGGTGCGCCTGCTCGGAGGGCAGGGCGTCCTGCGCTCGGCTCGGCTCCCGCAGCGAGCTTGTTACGCCCTAACGTCTTTTGATACAGGGATTAAGCGATGAATGGGATTCCGATTTCTCTCCTCGTAACGGACATGAGGCGTTCGCAAAAGTGGGCGCAGGAAGGGACGGCGCACAGACTCGCTGGGAGAGTCCCGATGTACGCCGGGGACGGAGCCCACGCGGGCAGGCGCGGGCGGTGCGAGCCTATCGGTTCCGCGCGCTCTGCGACCCTGCGCGAGAAAACAAAGCCAATCGTGCCCATCGCTGCGGGCGAAATCGTGCGAGCGGGATTGCGTGGTGAGGCCATCCCGGATACAATGGCACCTTCATCTCTCGGAGGGTGGGTTCGGCTCTATGGTGGGCCGGGGCTGGTGAAGGACCTCAAGAGGCACTGGATCAAAGGATAACGACGGATGTACGCACAGACGGTACGTAATGTGGCAATTATCGCTCACGTCGATCATGGCAAGACGACGTTGGTGGATCAGCTTCTCTATCAGTCCGGCATGTTTCGGAACGAAGAGCTGGACCGGCTGGCGGGCGGCCAGCATGGGTTGATTATGGACTCGGACCCGCTCGAACGCGAGCGCGGCATCACCATTCTGAGCAAAAACTGTGCCATCACCTACATGGACGTGGACGGGACCGAGTACAAGATCAACATCGTCGATACGCCGGGGCACGCGGACTTCGGCGGCGAGGTCGAGCGCGTGCTGAAGATGACCGACGGCGTGCTGCTGATCGTCGACGCCTTCGACGGGCCGATGCCGCAGACGCGGTTCGTGCTGAGCAAGGCGCTGCAGCACGGGCTCAAGCCGATCCTGGTCGTCAACAAGGTCGATCGCGCCGACTCCCGGCCGGAGGACGTGGTCAATGAGGTGTTCGATCTGTTCGTCGATCTGGAAGCGAACGACGGCGCGCTGGATTTTCCGGTGCTGTACGCTTCCGCCAAGGAAGGCTGGGCCACGGCCGATCTGGCCAAGCCCAACGACAGCCTCAAGCCGGTCTACGATGCGATCATCCGGCACGTACCGGCTCCGAAGGCCGATCCGGAGACGCCCCTGCAGATGCTGGTCACGACGCTGGAGTATTCCGACTACGTCGGGCGCGTCGCGATCGGCAAGGTGTTCGCCGGGCGGCTGGAGCAGGCTCAGTGGGTAACGGTGATCGACAAGCAGGGTCGCCACACGCAGCAGAAGGTGGTGCAGTTGTACGAGTTCGAAGGTCTGGGCAAGAAGCGCGCCACCGACGTGCAGGCGGGTGACATCTGCGCGGTCGCGGGTCTGGACCCGGTCGATATCGGCGACACGATCGCCTGTCCCGATGAGCCGAGCGCGCTGCCGATCGTCGCGATCGACGAGCCGACGATGAGCATGACGTTCCACGTCAACAACGGTCCGTTCGCCGGCCGCGAGGGCAAGTACGTTACGAGCCTGCACCTCCGCGACCGTCTGCAGAAGGAGCTGCAGACGAACGTGGCGCTGCGCGTCGAGCCCGGCGCGAGCGCGGACGAATTCGTCGTCTCGGGTCGTGGGCTGATGCACCTGGGCATCCTGCTGGAGAACATGCGACGGGAGGGATACGAAGTCTGCGTCGGCAAGCCGCAGGTGATTATCAAGATGGTCAATGGGTACAGGCAAGAGCCGATCGAGCGGCTGGTGATCGACTGTCCCGTCGATTGCCAGAGCGCCGTGATGAGCCTGCTGGGCAATCGGCGCAGTGAGATGCTCAAGATGGACACCAAGACCGGGACCAACGACTACGTTCACATGGAGTTCATGATTCCGTCGCGCGGTCTGTTCGGGCTGAACGCGCGCATCCTGACCGCGACCCAGGGCCGGGCGGTGATGCACCATACGTTCGAGCGGTACGAGCCGATGCGCGGCTCGATCCCGGAGCGCCAGGCCGGCGTGATGATCGCGACGGACATGGGCATTGTCACCGCCTACGCGCTCGATGCGCTGTACGACCGCGGCGTGTTTTTCGTGCGGCCGGGTGACGAGGTCTACGAGGGACAAGTGGTCGGAGAGTGCGCTAAGGACAAGGACATTCCGGTCAATGTCGCGAAGGCCAAGCAACTGACGAACATTCGCGCCGCTGGCAAGGACGATGCGGCGCGGGTGCGCCCGCCCCGCATCATGAGCTTGGAGGTGTCTTTGGAGTACATCCAGCAAGATGAACTGGTCGAAATCTGTCCGAGGTCTGTCCGCATTCGCAAGCGCCTGCTCAAAGAAGGCGACCGGCGGCGCGCCGCGAGGAAATGACTTGCGGAGGCGAAGGTCGATAGCGGACAGCGGCCGGTATCTGGTGACATCGTTCTGCCGGGCCCGAGAACGCTCGCTGAGGACTGGCTGAGCACTTGAGACAACAAGGCTGACAAGGGAGCAACGCATGATTCGCACTACCAAGTCGATAGTCCCTTGCTATCCGCCGGCGCCGGTAATGGCGGCGAGCGGAACCGCCGGACGCAACCGGTCGACAAGACCAGATGCGCAACCACGTGACATTGCCCTTATTGTCTCTCGCCGAGCATCCGGCGGAGGGCGTTTCTCCAGGCCCTGTAGTCCTGGGGCGTGTATTCGCGCAGGAAACGCAGTCGGTCCTGCACTGAGACGAGCTGGATCATTCTCTCGTGCAGATGGTGCAGGTTCTCCAGGCGTATCCGTGTGCCGACCCGCGCGGCGAAACGCGCGTCTTCGTAATCGAGCAGAAGGAAGTCGAAGTCCCCGCCCCGGGGGCGAACGAGAATGTTTCTGGGTGAGAGGTCTATGTGCGATACACCTCTATCGTGCATGCCTCGAACGAAGCGCGCCAGCGCCGGGATCATGCCACGCGAGGCGCCGTGCTCCGACACCCAATGGTCCAGACGCGTGCCGTCGTGAATCAGCTCGGTGACGATCATACTGGGACCGCTGGGCCTGCGTTCAGCGTAGCCCCACATCTGCGGACAGTTGACCCCGAGTCGCCGCAGCCGCACGCCGTTCCGATAGGCACGCTGGCCTTTGGAAAAGCCCAGTCTCACGCGCAGCCGATCTCGAAGCCGCTCATCGTAGAAGAGCTTGACGCAACCGGTCCGACCGTTGAGTTTGACACCCAGGACACCGGCCCGGCCCCCGAACGATATCTGCCACATCTGATACGAATCGACCAGTTGCCAGTGAGCGCCGTGCCCGGTATAACCTGCAAAGACCATCTCAGACACATCTTGGACGTAGGCGTGATCACGCTCGCTTTCGCCGCAGAGGATGGTGTTGCCGGCGCCGCAAGGCTTCATGTCGCGCCTCGGATATCGACCTTCTGCTCGGTTGGCGCGCTACGTTCGCGGAGTCGGCCGAACATCTCGAGAATCAGGTCCGTGAGCTTCTGGCCGATCACCGCCGCATCGTAGTCTCGCACCTTTGCGAGTGCCTTCTGCCCCATACGCTCTCTGAGCAGAGGGTCATCGACCAGTTGACCGGCGCGCTCGATCCACTGTTCCTGGGTCTCAGCCCAGAACCCCGTAACCTTGTCTTCCACATACGAGGCATTCACTCCAACCGGGGACGCGACGACCGGAAGGCCGCATGCATAGTATTGGAGTATCTTGAAGGCGCATTTGCCTCGTGTGAAGGCATCATCCGACAAGGGGGCCAAACCGATGTCACTGCTGCGTAACGGACCGGCATGACCTTCCTTCGACCAGACGCATTTCTCTACCGGCATGTTCTCCAGGTCCAGGAAACTGTCTGCGATGAGTCGCAGTTGAGTGCCAGGATGTCGCCGGCCGATTTGTTCGAGAGCGGGCTTGATTGCCTCCAAATGAACAAGGGTGCTTCTGCTGCCGATCCACACCAAACGAACTCTCCCATCGGTCCGGCTCGAGTCACCGTGTTGATACATCTGCGTGTCCACCCCGGTCGGAAGGACCGTGGTCCTGCAATTGAACCGCAGGGCACGTTCCGCGAGATACGGATTCCCGACGAGGACCAGATCAGCAGATTTCACAGTCCTTCGGAAACGGCGGAATCGCCCCGACCCAGAGTTCGATGGTTCGCTGCATTTGTACATGACAGCGTCATCAAGATCGTACACGATCGCGCGTGCGTAATGGCGCAAGCACAATGCATCATGCAGACTCAGGACCTTCCGGTGAAGGAATACCCCATCGAATTCCGCCGACCGCTTGAACAATCGACGCCGGGCGTCGCTGCCTTTCGGCAGGACCTCCACTCGCGTGCGAATACCGTTTCTTGTCAGAATGGGCAGGTGGGGTTCCACCCTGTAGAGAAAGCTCGCGCTGTTCGAGTTGTTTGTCAAGACCAGCAGGTCCAACATCAGAGTTCCCCAACGAGCTCGCGTTCGACTATCGGAGCCGAGCCACCGACGGGTTTCTTGTTTCCGGCTGACAGGCATGCCCGAGATTGCTCAGGTGCTGCCGGTCACACGGCCGACAGGACAGCCCAACATATTCCGATTATGGTATCCAGGTGAGCGGTCGCTGTAAAGGCACCGCATCACCCAACGAGGCGGCGAATGTCTCCGCGCTCCCCGTCATGCGGTCGGCCTTCTCCCACGGAAGGGCACTAGCGCCGAGCCTGCCGAGATTACGCAACGAGAACGCGGCGTCTTCACTGGCTGACGTCTCACGAAGTCGTTCCGGGCCATCGCCCGAATTGCCTCCTGTATAGGCGGATTGCCTTGCGATGGACCTGACGCCAGAACCGGCGGTCCATCTTCCGTATGGGTGTTCCAGCATACGCCTGGACGAATCGCAGCCGGTCTGCGCGCGTCAACCCTATGTCCATCGCGGAGAAGAACAGCCCTGCGATGTCTTTCACCACCCATCGCCCAGGTATGGCAGGCCGAATCTGGGCCCGATGCAGGTCGATTACATACAAACGCAGGTTGTCGGCATGCAGGTGATCCAAGCCCCCCGAAACGTCCAGAAGGAAGTGGCAGATGTAGCAATCGCGATGGTTCATGCCGTGCCGGTGCATCTGCCGCACGGTCAGCGCGATGCGTTCGATCAACGCCTTCCTCAGCCCAAATGATGGGGGCGAGTCCTTCCACTGGGTGCACAGGTCCTCAATACTCACGGTGTTCGTGATCTCTTCAGTGATGATGAACGACCGTATATGGGCGGGATTGCGGCCTCGGCGTCCGAATGCCACGGGGGTCATGGTGTGCACCCCGATCCGATGCAGGAGGTTCAAGGCCGCCCATTCGTTCTGTGCTCCTAACACGGGCCACTTCAGTTGCAGCAGGTTCTTGATGATCTCCCGCCAGCCGACGCCATGGTGGATCTTGGCGAAATAGCTCCCCTGAGGAGTGGCAAAGCGGATCGTCCTTCGCGCCTTGATTTGGCGAAAGACCTCACCCTCCAGGCGATCCACCTCTTGAAAGGGGTCTCGTCCGTGCCACATGCGGCGGAACTCGCCCGATAGAAACAGTTGATCCGTGCTCACTGCGACAAATGCTCTCTTCGTGTGGCCGGGCGGCGCTCAGCCACCGCCTCAATGACATCCGCTGCCGCGCTGACCATCCCGCAGAAGTTCTCTTTCCGGGCGAACAGTGCGCCCTGACGGCCCACCTCCGGGAGATCAGCACGTTCGAGTGCAACCCGTACGACGCGGTCGAACACGCTCTGGACGAAAGGCTCGGGAACGACCCATCCGGCGCGGGCTTCCTCAACAAAGTGTGCGTAGCCGCAGACACCACTGGCGACCACCGGCAGCCCGGCGGCCAGCGCCTCCACAAGGGCTGTGCCCGTGTTCTCATAACGGGCCGGGTGAACCAGCAGATCGGTCCCCAGGAGAATCCGTGGTACGTCATCCCTCGGTCCCAGGAACATGACTCGGCTTGCCACGCCGAGGCGCCTGCTTAGTCGCACATATCGCCGCTTGGCGTCATCTCCAACCACGCAGAGCCGCGTCCGGGCCCGCAGTTCCTGCGGTAGATGGGCCAACGCAATGATCGACCGGTCAAGGCCTTTTCTGCGGAAGTCCGAGCCCAACTGCAGCAGAAGCCTATCGTTTTCGCTCAGACCAAGTTCCCGTCGAAAGACCGCGCGAGTAGAAGAGGCATCTGCGCCGGGGATTCTGTCCCGCGCTACGTTGGGCGGCATGAAGTGGATGCGACTCGCGGGCGTTCCATAGTGTTTCACGTACAAAGACTGTTGGATCTTCGAGAGCATTAGAATATGGGTCTGGGACCACTCCCCGAACACAGCCTTCTCGGACTGCTGATACTGACGGTACCGAGGGCTGAGGCGGTAAAGCCAACAGCGCTCCTGCAAAGCCTTGGCTTTGAAGCAGCCGTCTGCCGCATAATACACGTCCAGGCCCGGCATCTTGTTGAAGCCGATCACCGCGTCCACGGGATTTCCGGACAGGGCGGCCGCGACCTGACGCGCGAAATGGCGGGTCCTGCCGTGGTTGGTCAAGCCGGCGACAGCCAGAAGATGAATCTCCAGCCACGAGGGTTGTTCTCCCTGCCAGGATGCCGTGTAGACGGTGACTCCGTGTCCGCGGCGGTGACATTCCGTGGCGATGGCGAGCATGTCACGTTCCAGACCGCCATGCGGGAAGTATCTGAACAGGCAGAAGGCCAGCGTTTTGTTCACACCGTCACTCATGTCGGAGACGACCGTTTAGTATCATGACCGCGGGAGCTTCCCATTCCATCCTGACGGTACCATGATATCGCGCTGCTGCCTATGGGCAAGTATCCTGGCCCTCGAGCGCAGCACGGAGTGTACCTTACCAGAGGATGCACAGCGACAGCCCGCAGCCGTCGTCGGTTATCATGGGAGCGAGCGAAACCTGGCGTCTGTCCCTGTCGGTCTGCACGATCGCACCTGTCGCTTCCCAGGCGAGAAACCAGCCCAGGAACGCCTGCGAGGCATAGTGAGCGTCGTCGTTGATTCTCGACAAAGCCGGCAGCGCCGACGCGGCATAGAGTGCACAGCGGGCCAGGGGACGGCGCTCGCACATCCGTCCGGCGGTGAGGAAGGGCACTGCACCAATGAAGGCGTGGCCGCTGACACCGTTGTTGTCCGAGAAGGCGCTCCATCGCGAGTCGCCCTCCGTCGGACGGGACCCGCCGGTTACGTATTGCGCCAGGAGGGCGGCAGGCCCACCCACGAGATACGCCCGGACGGTGCGCGCGCCCCAGTCGCCGACAGGCAAGACTTCCGCATTGGGACTGACCTCGTTGCCGACGAGCGCTGCGGCCAGGGAGATCGGGATCAGATACTTGCCCTCGCCGAATGCCTTGGCGACGCTCGACACCTCGTCGCCCGTATCCGTGCGCACGCGCTTCTGATACCAATCTCGGATTTCCTCATCTATGTTCGTATTGGCCATCAACGCCCCGGCGCCAAATGCGGCGCTCAGCGGAAGCAGTCGACTGCGTGACAGATACAGGTGACTGCAATCCTGTTTCACGGTGCCGAAGAACTCCTCGCGACTTGCGAACAGGTCGCTGTACTCTTCAGCACCCCACCCAACAGACAAGAATGGCAGCAGACTGAGAACCGTGACCGATCGCCACCGCCGCCAGCGGTGCAGTCCAGTCATCATGTTCGCTCTCCTTCTCCACTTACTGTTGGTCATGGGCTCCCTGTCGCGCAGAAGACAGTCAGACGTCATGCACACGCATCTACCAGCGATTGGGCTGCTTCAAAGACTTCCGTCGGCTTGATTCCTTTCATGCACTCGTGCTGTCTCGGGCAGACTTTCTTGTGGCACGGGGAGCAGTCCAGCTCTTTGCGCACGACGACGGTGCTGTCCAGGTTCGAGTTCGTGTACCGGGGGTCGGTCGGTCCCATGATGACCACGGTCGGTACATCGAACGCGACGGCGTAATGGCGGGGCCCCGTGTCATTGGTAATCATCAGGTTGCACCGTTGGACCAACGGCTTGAGGAGTTCCAAGTCCATTCCGTCGCGCCGGGGATCGATGAGGTTCACCTGAGCGTTGTCAACGATGGTCTGGACGATGTCACCCTCTCCCGGACCGGAGAAGACGATCACCTTGGCGCCCAGGCCCTCGCGGCACATCCGGGCCAATTCGGCAAAGTATTCGGCCGGCCAGCGTTTCGACGAGCCGAAGCTGGCGCCGGGGTTGAGACCGACCAAAAGGTCCGTTTGGCCGACGCCGTGTTCTCTCAGAAGGGCGTCGCCTCGCTGCCGGAGGGCCTCGCCGACAAACAGCTTGGGCTTCATCTGCGAGGGAACCTCCAGACCCAACCAGCGGCATATCTCGATGTAGTAGTCTGTCATGGGGATGGGGATGATTCCGTGGCTGTTGCGGGGCACGGCCGGGCCTCCGGCCAGCAGACAGGTGCGTCCCTCGCGCCGATAGCCGTAGAGAGTCTTGACGCCGCTCAGTCGCATCGTCAGGGCGGATCGCCAGGAGTTGGTCAAGAGAATGGCGGCATCCGGCCGCGACTCGTGCAGCCGTGCGCGCATGTTCTGGAAACCCGCCCAGGACTTGTCATCGACGGCTACGAAGCCGTCGAACCACGGGCTGTCCCGGAGAATTCCTTCCGACGATTTCCTGAGCACACTGATGATCCTGACCTGCGGCAGGTTCGCGCGCAGGCACTCGAAAACCGGCGTGGCCATTACAATGTCCCCCACCCAATTGGGGCAGCGAACGGCCAGAGTCTTCACGTAGGCAAGTCTCGGTGTCATCGTCGGCCTTGCATGATATAGAACGTCAGAGCCATCGTTTGCAGGACGGCGCCGAATCCCAAGACGACGAGAATGCTGTTGTAGTCTCGGTCCGGACTCATGAAAAGCCACAGCGCCAGCAGCAGACAGAACGGCACGAAGACCTGTATGACGCCTGCCAAGAGTCTCGTGACGGAAAACTCACCGTACATCTCGCTCTTCTGCATGCGTTTGAGCTGTTCGAGGATATCGGCGAGCAATCGCGGCGTATCGCGATCGACGGTCGCGTGCTCGTCGGTAAGCACCGTGGGTTCGGTCTTGAAGGGTTCCGCGGCGATCTGCTCGGCTTCGAGACGCGTGACTTTGTAGTCGTTTGGCCCTGAGTCCAAATCCGGATCGACTGGCTGGACCGTTGCCGTCGGCTCCTCGCGGGCGGAACGGTGGAACTTCTTGATCACATTGACAGCCTCCCTAAGATTGACGACGACATGGTCCGGACCTTCCTCCTCGGCGTCATGGGTGGCGGGTCCCGAACGAATGAGAATGGTCCGGCAGCCCGCATTGCGCCCGGCCTCTATGTCGCTCGGCTTGTCTCCCACCATCCAGGACTGCGTCAGGTCGATATCCATCTCGTCCGCGGCGGCGAGTAACATGCCGGGCTTGGGTTTTCTCCAATCGCTGTCCTTGCTGTATTCCGGGATTACCCCCTCGGGATGATGAGGGCAGTAGTAGATCCCATCGAGTGATGCTCCCTTCAGCGCGAGGGCCTCTTTGAGACGTTCGTGGATTCGGACGAGCATCTCTTCGCTGACGATTCCCCTGGCGACGGCTGACTGGTTGGATGCCACGACGGTCTTGTAGCCGAGAAGCTCCAGTTCCTTGAGGGCCTCGGCCACGCCGTCCAGCAACTTCACTTGGTCGGGATGATTCAGATAGCCCGGATCTTCAATCAGGGTCCCGTCTCGATCGAAAAAAACCGCTGCATGTGCCATGGCATCCTGCGACAATCAAATCACTCGGTGAAGCTCCGTTCCACGAGATCACAGACGATGTGGTAGGCCAACTGGTGGATTTCCTGGCTGCGGGCCGTCAGCTCGGCCTCGGCGCAGAGGCACAAATCCGCCAGGCCTTCGAGCCTGCTATTGGGCCGGCCTGTGAAAGCGATCACATGTGCGCCTCTGCTCTTGGCCAACTCGGCGGCCTCGATCACGTTCGCGGAAGCACCACTCGTCGAGAAGGCCCAGAGAACGTCGCCCGTCTTGACCAATGCTTCAACCTGTCTGGCAAAGGTCCGGTCGTAACCGTAATCATTGGCAATGCTGGTCAGCACCGAGCCGTCCGTGGACAGCGCCACTGCCGGTAGTGCTTTTCGCTCCGTGCGGAAGCGACCCACAAGCTCGCCGGCAACGTGCTGGGCATCCGCCGCCGAACCGCCGTTGCCGCACAGGTACACGGTGCCGCCCGACCGTATGGCCTGCACGATCATCTGCGCTACGGCGGAGACGGTCCCGCACGCGCGGCTTTCAAACTGCGTCACCATCGCCTTGTGGGTGTCTATCGCATGCCGAATGGACCGTTCTTCGTCGGCAGTCATTCGCTCTTCACCTGCAGGGCCTTGATTCTTTCGATCGTGTCCGTGGAGCTTTTGCCGCCGACCAGCGGGGCCACCACGACTTTGCCGCCGTAGGATTCCACGAACTCCCAGCCGACTACGCCTTCGTGGCCGTAGTCACCGCCCTTGACCAGAACATCGGGCCTGACTTTCTTGACGAGATCCAGCACGCTGGGCTCTTCGAAAATCGTGACATAGTCGACCGTTTCGAGGCCCGAGAGCACGGCCGCTCTGTCATGCTGGCCGTTGATCGGTCGGTTCGGTCCTTTGACCGCCCGAACGGAGCTGTCGCTGTTGAGGCCGACGATCACGACGTCGCCCTGGGTTTTGCAGAACGCCAGATACTCGATATGCCCGCGATGGATGACATCAAAGCAACCATTGGTGAAGACGATGGTCTGTCCTCGGCTATGACGCCACTGGATTTCCTCGAGCAGCGAGTCGAGTGACCTGAGCTTGCTGTTGCGCGCGCCGTAGAGTCGAACGATTTCGCGTTCCATCTCGGAGACGCTCACGGTTGCCACGCCGAATTTCTCCACCTCGGCGCCGCCGGCGATGTTGGCCAGGTGCACCGCGGTCAGATAATCGCTGCCGGCCGCCAGCGCTACGGCCAGCGTGGCCAACACGACGTCGCCGGCGCCGGTGACATCGTAGACGGAACGCGGCCGGACCGGCACCAGTTCGCTGATTCCGTCGGCCGCCAGGTACGCGCCTTCCTTGTCCAGTGTCACGACAACCGCTTCCAGCTCCAGACTCTCCAGCAGTTGCCCGGCTGCCTTGGCGGCGTCGGCTTGAGTCCCGATCTCGAACCCGACGGCGGTTGACGCTTCATGCCGATTGGGTGTCAGGAGCGTTGCCCCGCGATACTTGGAGTAATCGGCGCTCAGGATCGGATCGACGAGCACCTTTTTGCCCAGGTTCTTGGCCAGGCGGATCATCTGCCGGCACAGAGGCGGTGTCAGCACTCCCTTGTTGTAGTCTTGCAGGCACACGGCGTCGGCCTGCCGGAGGCGGTCTTCATAATCCCGCAGGATTCGATCGCTCGTGTCCGGCGGCAAAGGCTCGGCCGCCTCTCGGTCGATACGAATCAGTTGCTGCCTGTGGCGTTGCTGGGCCAGGCCGATGAGACGCTGTTTCGTCACGGTAGGACGGTCTGGGGCTTCGCGTAGCGCCGCGATGTCGGCGCCGAGATCGGCCAGCTTCTCCCTCAGTATGCGTCCGTTCTCATCCCGGCCGACGACGCCGATACAAACCGGCTCGGCCCCCAGTGCGGCCAGGTCGGCAGTGACGGAGGCAGCGCCGCCGCAGCGCGACTCCGTTTCCGTTACTCTTAGCACAGGCACCGGCGCCTCAGGGCTGATCCGCGTCACGTCGCCGTAGACGTAGACGTCGAGCATGAAGTCGCCGACGACGAGAATCTTCGGCGCACCGAGGTTGCCTATTGCCTTCAATAGCCGTTCATACATGCTGCATGTGCCTTAACGCTGGTCGATCCGGGAATCTCTACAGCGGCGGTATTGTACCGGCCAGCGCCCGGTCAATCAAGGCCGTAACCGATTCACCTCCAGCCGTAAATCGAAGCTCGACCACCAGATAGGCGAGCAGAGGTGGATTCAGAGGCAGGGCGAGCCGAGCGATCTTGGTCCAGTCCTTTTGTGAGGTCAGCAGCAGTTGCGCGCCGTGCGAGCGGGCCTTGTGGTGAATGTCCGCCAAGTCGCGGTCCGTGTAGGCGTGGTGGTCGTTGAAGGTCTGCGAGCCGACCAGTTCGCAACCGCAAGCCTCAACGGTTCGCCGGAATGACGCGGGGTTGCCGAGGCCACAGAAGGCGAACACTTTCTTGCCTTGCAGTTCGTCTAAGTCATGGTGTGCGCCGTCCGCATAGTGCAATCCGACGGGGGCGTGGATGCTTCGCGCAATGACCAGATCAGGCTTGATCTGAAGGATTTGTGTCTCGATCTGGCTCAGCGCGCCCTCAGAAACCAGATTGCACCGCGTTAGGACCACGACGTCGGCTCGCTTCAGCCCACCGATCGGTTCGCGCAGGAGCCCGGCCGGCAGCAGCCTCCCATAGCCGAAAGGCACGGTGGCGTCGACGGCAACGATGTCGAGGTCGCGCGCCAGCCGCCGATGCTGGAAGCCGTCATCCATGAGCAAGACTTGAGCACCGTGGCCCCGGATCGCTTCGGTTGCTCCTGCGACACGGTCCGGATTGACGATCACCGGCGACCCTGGGCAAGCAGAAGCCACTTCGGCTGGCTCGTCTGTAGGGTGGGCATTGCCCACCTTCACGTCGTGGTGTGCCGTGCACACCCTACGAGCCTTGTACCCTCGCGTCAGGACCGCGACGCGCAGCCCCTTTTCTCGGAGCAATCGTGCCAGCCAGATGACCAGAGGAGTCTTGCCTGTCCCGCCGGTCGTCAGGTTGCCCATACACACGACGACGGCATTGGCACGATGGCTGCGCAGCACGCGGCCATCGTACAGGGCGTTGCGGATGCGCACGGCCAGGCCGTAGCCGAGCGAAGCTGCGGCAAGCAGAAACCGTGCCACGCGTGCCCGTACGTCCGTGCGCCGGCCTGAAATGATGGCCCTGAACTGGTCCTGATCGAGCGGCATGGCCAGCAGTGTTAACCGAGAATCCCCACCCGGTCAAGTCTCGCCGCTCGTTTCACAGGGTGGCAGACCGCGACCGAGGCAGCAGCTCCTGCCATAGACCCGAGTCGCGCCAAGATTCTTCTCTGCTCGGATTGACCTTCGAGGCGTGGTCAGCTATGATTTGCCCACGTGTGAAGGACGATCCGGTGCGGATAGCGGGAGGATAGGCACATGAGCGTAAGAACGGGCCCTTGCGAGCCTACTAGCTTGATCGTCGGCAGGGGCAACCGCATTGGAGCGCTTGCATGAGAATACTGTTGGTCAGCCCGGATTTGCCGATCACGTTCTGGAGTCTCAAACACGCGCTGGCGTTCAGGTCCCAAAGGGCGCTGCTGCCGCCTTTGGGCCTGCTGACCGTGGCCGCCATGCTGCCGCAGATCTGGGAGAAGCGGCTGATCGACATGGCCGCGGGGAAGCTGCGCGACGAGGATATTCGCTGGGCGGATTACGTGTTCGTCAGCGCCATGATCGTCCAGCGTCAATCCGCGCGGCAGGTGATCGACCGGTGCCGGCAACTGGGGGCCAAAGTCGTCGCGGGCGGGCCGTTGTTCACCGCCGCGCCCGATCAATTCGACGATGTCGATCATCTGGTCCTCGGCGAAGCGGAAGTGGTTTTGCCTCGCTTCCTGCGGGACCTCGAAGACGGCTGTCCCGAGCGCATATACCGAGCGGATGCATGGGCGAACCTGCGGGACACGCCCGCGCCGTTGTGGGAATTGGCCGACGTGAGTCGGTACGGCGTGCTGCCTATCCAGTATTCGCGGGGCTGCCCCTTCGACTGCGAGTTCTGCGATGTCACCGTTCTGTTCGGACACGAGGTTCGCACAAAGACGGTTGACCAGATCATTGCGGAGCTGGAGCACCTGTACGCCCTGGGCTGGCGGCGGGAGGTGTTCTTCGTGGACGACAACTTCATCTCGAATCGCAGCCAACTCAAGCGTGCGCTGTTGCCCGCGGTGATCGAGTGGATGGACCGACATCGCTATCCCTTCTCGTTCTACACGCAGGCGTCGATTAATCTGGCCGACGACGAGGAGCTGATGCGGCTGATGGCCGAGGCGGGCTTCGAGTGCGTCTTCATCGGCATCGAGACGCTCAGCGACACCGCCTTCACCGAATGCAACAAGGTGCAGAACAAGGGCCGCGACCTGGCCGGCTGCATCCGCAAGATTCAGCAGTTCGGCATGCAGGTCCAGGGCGGGTACATCCTGGGATTCGACAGCGACCCGCCGACGATCTTCGACGACCTGATCGAGTTCATCCAGGCCAGCGGCGTTGTCACGGCCATGGTGGGCCTGCTGTACGCGCACCGGGGGACGCGACTCTACGAGCGGCTCGACCGCGAGGGCCGGCTCGTGGAGGACATCGTCAGCCACAACACGGACGGGATCCTCAACTTCATTCCCGTGATGAAATCGGAGGAGCTGACCGTCGGATACCGCCGCGTGGTCGAGACCCTCTATTCGCCCGATTACTTCTACGCACGGGTATGGAACTTCATCCAGACCTGGCGGCCTCTGCACAAGACGCGACTGGGCTACGGATGGTGCGACGTGCAGGGATTGTTCATGACCATCTATCACCTCGGGATTCGAGGTAAAGGCCGGCGCCATTTCTGGCGTCTCTTCACCTGGACCCTCCGCCATCCCCGCGACCAGCATACGGTCCTGACCCTGGCTGCCCTCGGCCACCACTTCCGCCGCGTCTTCGCCGACCTGCCGACAGCCGACGAGATCAAGCCCGTCGCCCAATCCCCGGGCAGCCACAAGGGCAGCCCCTGCCGCAGTCCCACAAACGCCCGTCCACCCAAGATTCCTCTCAGTCCGTATTGACCCTCGAGAATGGATTGAATAGAATTTGTGCCATGCGTGAAGGGAAACCCTGAGTCATGCGGGGTGGGCAATGCCCACCGTCGCATGGCATTCCCCATCATGTTCTCACGAAGGTGAAACCTATGGCACAAACACGATCCGACTTGAAGAAACACGCTGCAAGGAAGTATCCGACGATCGGCGTATGTGGTCTGGATTGTGGCTTATGCCCGAGATACTACACCCAAGGGACATCGAGATGTCCCGGATGTGGCGGTCCTGATTTCTTCAACAAACACCCCTCATGTTCCTTCATAACTTGTTGCGTCAAAAAGAAGAGACTTGAAGTCTGTGCTGAATGTCCAGACTTTCCGTGTTCCAAGTTCAAAACAGAGGACGAATATCAACAATTGAAGGAATCGTCTTCCTATCCCTCGTGCAAAGTGATCATGCTGAATCTGGATTTCATAAGAGCACATGGGATCGGCAAGTTCATGGAGCAGCAGAAGAAGCGAATCAAGTTGCTTGAGAGAATGATCGACAGCTTCGATGACGGCAGATCCAGGAGCTTCTTCTGCCGGGCAGCATGCCTGTATGACCTAGCAAGCCTGGAGAGTGCATTGAGCGAGGCGATTCAGAGAATCAAGACGGACAATATCAAGCGGGATGATAGGAAAGCCAAAGCGCGAATTCTCAAGGAAATCCTCAATCCAGGTGACCGCGCTCTGCGCGTGCGTACGGGCGTCGCGCCCTGACTCTTGGGCGGTAGCCATGGTGTGCGATGCCCACCCTGCGAATAGATGAGGATGCACTCATTCCTGTTCGGCACAGCATCCGCGCCAGTGCGTCTCAGGTGGTGACCAGCAGGGCCTGGGCGACTTCTTTGGCTTTGTCGGGGCCGAAAAGGAGCTCGACCAGCTTCAGGGCGAATTCGATCGCGGTTCCGGGCCCTTGGCTGGTGACGCAGTGGCCGTCAACGACAACCCGTTCGTCTAAGACATCGCTTGGGTGAAGCTTGTCGCGAAGCGACGGAAAGCAGGTTGCCTTGACGCCTTCGAGCAGGCCGTGATCTTGCAGCACGACGGCCGGCGACGCGCAGATGGCGGCATAGAGGCGGCCCGAGGCTTTCTGCTCTTTGAGCTTGGCGATCAGCGGCGCTGAATCCCGCAGATGCTCGGCGCCGGGCATTCCTCCCGGCAGGGCGATGCAGTCGTACGTTGTGTTCGCGCAGTCGGCGATCGGCGCATCGGCGACGAGCTTGACCCCTCGGCTGGCGGTCACTTGCAGTTGGTCTACGGAAGCTACGGTGACATCAGCGCCGGCACGCCGCAGGGTGTCGATGATGCATGTCGCCTCGATCTCTTCAGTCCCGTCAGCGATGGGAACGAGCACTTTCTTGGCCATACGCACTCCTTTCTGTCCCTCGACACGCAATCTCTCGTCCGTTTGTCATGCTGAATGAAATGAAGCATCTGGGCACAGGGTAGCACTAACGCCTCGTTTTGTGCTTGGCGCAGGTCCTTCGCCTTCGCTCAGGATGACCATGGGTCAGCCTGCGATCTTCGCGATGATGGCGTCTGCCATCTCGCTGGTGCCGACAGCCGTCGGGTCGTTGCGGTCCGGCTTCATGTCGTAGGTGACGTCCTTGCCTTCGGCGATCACGGCCGCGACGGCAGCTTCGAGCTTGTCCGCCTCGGCGGTCATTTCGAGGTGCCGCAGCATCAGGACGCCGCTGAGAATCAGAGCAGTCGGGTTGACCTTGTTCTGACCTCGGTATTTCGGCGCGCTGCCGTGCGTGGCCTCGAAAATGGCGGCCTTGGCGCCGACATTGGCGCCCGGGGCGACGCCGAGCCCGCCGACCAGGCCGGCGCAGAGATCGCTGAGGATGTCGCCGTAGAGGTTGGGCAGGACAAGTACGTCGTAGAGCTCAGGCTTTTGGACCAACTGCATGCACATGTTGTCGACGATGCGGTCCTCGAACTCGATGTCGGGATAGTCCTTGGCCACTTCGCGGCTGACCTCGAGCCAGAGCCCGTCGGAGAACTTCATGATGTTGGCCTTGTGGACGCTGGTGACCTTCTTGCGTCCCATCTTGCGGGCGTAGTCGAAGGCGAATCGCACGATCCGGTTGGTCCCGGCCACCGAGATCGGCTTGATGCTGATGCCGGCGTCGGGGCCGATCTTACGCTTGCTGTGCCGGTTGAGCCAGTCGATCAGCTCCAGCGTGTCGTCGTTACCCTTCTCGAATTCGATGCCGGCGTACAGGTCCTCGGTGTTCTCGCGGACGACGACCAGGTCAATGTCCTCGAATCGGCTGCGGACACCCTTGTAGCTCTTGCAGGGGCGCAGGCACGCATAAAGATCGAAACTCTGACGCAGGTGGACGTTGATGCTGCGGAATCCCGTTCCCACCGGCGTCGTAATGGGGGCCTTCAGGGCTACACCATTCTTGCGGATGGACTCAACGGTGGCATCGGGAAGCGGTGTGCCTTCCCGCTCCATTACGTCCGTTCCCGCCTCGGCCCAATCCCACTTGACGCCGGCGCCGGTCGCCTCGATGCACCGGCGCGTCGCCTCGGCGATCTCGGGTCCGATCCCGTCCCCGGTTACGAGTGTAACGTTTGTCATCTGGGTATACTCCTATCGTTCCGAAAAGGCGGTATCGTACTCACAGTGTTCCCGCCGGTCAACCGTGGGGAAATCGCCTTGTGTGCTCGAAGGGCCGTTCGCTGGTCACACGGACCGGGCGCCGATCCAAATGCCGGCGACCCAGGTGCCGATCACGCTTCCCAGGTTAGCCAGGGCCACGACCAGCAGAATGCGGGTCACCGGATTGGCCCAGAAGCCCTTGAGGCTGCCGATGGCGTCGGGCAGGTCTTCCAAGTCGCGAACCTTCGGTCTCTTGATCAGGGCTTGGACGAGACCCGCCACCCACCCGGCGGCAACCAGAGGATTCAGGCTGGTCAGCGGGGCGGCGAGAAAGGCGGATAGAATTGTCACAGGATGCGCAAAGGCCAGTGCTGCACCGGCGGCCGACAGCGACCCATTGACGAGCACCCAGACGTAGACGTTCTCAAAGCCGTGGGCCGATCCCTTCGTAAAGCCGTACACCAGCAGCGCCACGATGGCGGCGGGGATGCCCCACTTCACAATCACGGGCCAGCGGGCCTTGGGCGGAAGCTCCTTGAGTTCGTCCAGGTTGTGCTGTTCGCCGATCTGTCCTGTGATGCCGGGGACGTGACCGGCTCCCACGACAGCCACGACCGTCTTGCCCGGAGCACTGCGAATCTCCTGGGCCAGATAGGTGTCACGTTCGTCGATGAGCCGCTTCTTGATCTCCGGGAACTTGCCGGCAAATTCGGCCATGACCGCCTCGAGCTGGTCCCGCTTCTTGAGGCTTTCGATCATGTCGGCGTCGATCTCCTCCCGGCCAAAGAGACCCAGCGTCATCTGTGTGAACAGCTTGACTTTGTTCCAGAAACCCAGATAGCCCCAGACCCGTCTGAGCGTGATCTCGATGTTCCGGTCGGCCAGGACCAGGTTGGCCCCGGTTTCCTCCGCCAGCTCAATGCCCGCCAGCATCTCGGCACCGGGCTGGATGCCGAGCTTCTCGCCCAGACGCCGGTAGAAGGAGGTCATGATCAACTGCGCCAGGAGAAAGACAGCCTTCTTCTGCCGGATGATCTTGAAGATGTCCATTTTGCTCCAGTTGTCGGCCTGGGTCAGGGCCTGATAGCGCGCCTGGCACAGTTCGACACAGATCGCATTCGGCCGGACCTGCTCCACCGTGGTTCTCACGTCCTCGACGCTCTCTCTCGATAGATGGGCCGTGCCCACGAGATATATGTCTTTGTCGTCCACCCTGACGTGGGCCACGCGCTCCGGCAGAGTGATATCTTCAATCGTATCCATCTTGCCCTTTCGGCTTGAACGCAGTAAACACTTGATCGGCAATGCATTATACGCGGTTTAGACCGTTTGGCGAGAAGATTCGACTGGCCAACGCGTCGGTCTGGCGGCTCCAAATGGTGGGCGGTCCAGCGGCTCTAAGCCCGAATGCCCTGGAGTCGGCGCGGAAACATTTTCGCGTTCCTCGGCAGGTAGTTGTTGCACGAGCCGGATGTTTCGGTAGAATGCAAAGTTTGCGTCTGCGCGGGCCGCCGGAACACGTGGTGGCGCGGCAAGCGCAACGAATGGTTGCAGAAAGCGATGCAGGAGCAGTTCTATGTCGAGAATGTGTCAGTTCACGGGCAAGCGGACGATTTCGGGCAGGAGCATCTCCCGACGGGGTAAGGCCAAGCACCTCGGTGGCGTCGGCAAGAAGGTGACCGGCGTCACCAAGCGGAAGTTCAAGCCGAACATCCAGAAGGTCCGGGCGGTCATTGACGGCAAGGTCTGCCGCGTGCGGGTCTCCGCCAAGGCCATTCGCATGGGTCTGATCACAAAGCCCCAGAAGCGCAACTATCAACCCGCCGAGAAGGCGGCAAGCTGAACGCGGCGGCATTGCCGTTGATTGCCAAAGCGGGGTGCAGTCTGCCTCGCTTTTTCTTTAGGGGGAACTCGCCATGCAGCAGAGGATCGATGCCGACCAGGTCAGAAAGGTAGCCAAGCTCGGGCGACTGGAGCTGACCGACGCGGAGATCGAGGAATTCACCGGTCAGTTGGGAGCGATCCTCGAATACGTCGCGAAGATGAACGAGCTGGACACGGCGAACGTCGAGCCATTGGCTCATTGCCTGCCCATCAGCAACGTTTTCCGTAAAGATGAGGTCAAGCCCTCGTTGGGGACAGAGGCGACCCTTGCCAACGCTCCCGAGCGGGACGGGCCCTTCTTCAAAGTGCCGAAGATCCTCGACGACAGTTCGGGAGCGTGAAGAACGAGTGCACGGATACGCGCAAGCAGCCATTGACTTTGGAGACGCCAACCATGAGAGCCGGCAAGCAGTTGTATCTGGTCTTCGCCTTGGTTTTGTGGGGCTGTAGTGCCTGGGGGAAGAAGGCGGCGATGGGAGCCAACCAAGAGGCAAAGACACTGAACAAGCAGATCACGGTGACCTGCGACTACTTGCTCTATTTGCCCAAAGGCTACGGCGAGAAGGACCAGAAGTGGCCTCTGATGATGTTCCTGCACGGGGCCGGTGAGCGCGGCAGTGATCTGAATCGCGTCAAGGTGCATGGCCCGCCCAAGCTCATCGAGCAGGGTAAGGACATGCCGTTCATCGTCGTGTCTCCGCAGTGTCCATTCGAGCAGTGGTGGCCTGAGAAGATCGAGACGCTAACGGCCCTGCTGGATGAGATCCAATCGAAGTGCGCCGTTGACCCCGACAGGGTCTACCTGACCGGCCTGAGCATGGGCGGGTTCGGGACCTGGGCCTTGGGCAGTGCGCACCCCGAACGCTTCGCGGCCATCGCCCCCATCTGCGGCGGGGGCCAAACGTACCTGGCGCGCAAGCTGGTGAACGTCCCCGTCTGGGCTTTTCACGGCGCCAAGGACCCCGTTGTGCCGCTGGCCGAGTCGGAGGCGATGGTCCAAGCCGTCACCCGTGCCGGGGGCCAGGCGAAGTTGACCGTCTATCCCGAGGCGCAGCACGATTCCTGGACGGCTACCTACGACGACCCGGAATTCTACGATTGGCTCCTGAGCCACAAACGCGCTGCGAAGGACGATTAGGACAGATCATGTCACTGACGGATCTGACAGCCATCGAATTGCGGGACCGGATCGCGGCTCAGCAGGTCAGCAGCGCCGAAGCCGTCAGGGCGGCTTTCGAGCAGATCGACCGCGTCGAGCCGACGGTCGGAGCTTATACCAGCCTGTTCCGCGACGAGGCGCTCCAGAGGGCGCAAGAGATAGACCAGCGCATCGCGGCCGGCGAATCTCTGGGGTTGCTCGCTGGTGTTCCTGTCGCGGTCAAGGACGTCATGTGCACCCACTTCGGTGCGACAACCTGTGGCTCGCGCATCCTCGAGAATTTCCACGCCCCGTACGACGCGACCGCCATTCGCAAGCTGCTCGACGCCGGCGCGATCGTGATCGGCAAGACGAACATGGACGAGTTCGCGATGGGTTCGAGCACCGAGAACTCCGGCCTGAAACAGACGGCTAATCCCTGGGCGCCTAACCGGGTTCCCGGCGGCAGCAGCGGCGGTTCGGCTGCCGCGGTCGCGGCCCGACTCTGCACGGTGGCCCTGGGTTCCGACACCGGCGGCTCGATCCGCCAGCCGGCCAGTTTCTGCGGCGTCGTCGGGCTCAAGCCTACCTACGGGCGCGTTTCGCGTTACGGCCTGGTGGCCTACGGGTCGAGTCTCGATCAAATCGGGCCTCTGGCGCAGACTGTGACGGATGCGGCGCTGGTGCTGAACGTCATCGCCGGCCACGATCCGGCCGACAGCACTTCGGTCGACGAGAGCATTGCGCCGGTAAGTGACTATCTTGAGAGGATCGACGAGCCGGTGAAGGGCTTGAGGATCGGCGTGGCGCCCGCTTTCAATGCAGGTGCCGATGAAGCGGTGCGCGCGGCGTTGGATACCGCCATCGGCGTCTACTGCAGCGCCGGTGCCGAGGTGGTCGAGGTCGAACTGCCGCACATGGACTATGCGATTGCGGCGTACTATGTGATCGCTACGGCCGAGGCATCCAGCAACCTGGCCCGCTACGATGGCGTGCACTATGGGCATCGCACGCCGAACCCGGCCGACTATGTCGAGGTCTACTCCAAGTCGCGCGAGGAGGCTTTCGGCCAGGAGGTCAAGCGGCGCATCATGCTGGGGACATACGCCTTGTCGAGTGGGTACTATGACGCCTACTATCTCAAGGCACTGAAGGTCAGGAGCCTGATCCGCGGGGATTTGGTGCGGGCCTTCGAGCAGTGCGACGCGATCCTGATGCCGGTGGCGCCGACCACAGCCTTCAAGATCGGCGAGAAGACCGACGATCCCTTGAAGATGTATTTGTCCGACATCTATACGATTGCGGCCAATCTGGCCGGCATTCCGGGCCTCAGCGTGCCGTGCGGCCTTGACGAAAGAGGCTTGCCCATCGGCTTGCAGATCATGACGCCGGCCTTTACTGAGGACAAGCTCCTGCGCATCGCACGCATGTTCGAGGCCGCCACCGATTGGCATACGAAGAAGCCGCCTATGGTTGGGACAGTGGGCTGATGAGTGACCTGTCGTACAAGGTGATTGTCGGACTGGAGATTCACGTACATCTCAGTACGCAGACGAAGATGTTCTGCGGCTGTGCGCTGAGTTTCGGGGACGAGGCCAACAGCCACGTCTGCCCGGTCTGTCTGGGGATGCCCGGCTCGCTGCCGGTGATGAACAAGCAGGCGATCGAGCACGCGATGCTGGCGGCGCTGGCGCTGAACTGCGAGATCGCCGCCTTCACGAAATGGGACCGCAAGAGCTACTACTATCCCGATCTGCCCAAGAACTACCAGATCAGCCAGTACGACTTGCCTTTGGGCCTGAACGGGTACATCGAGATCCCGCTGGAGGGCGAACAGACCAAACGCATTCGGATCATCCGGGCCCATCTCGAAGAAGATGCGGGCAAGAACCTCCACAGCGCCGGCAACTTCTCGCAGGTCGATCTGAATCGGGCCGGGACGCCGCTGCTGGAGATTGTCACCGAACCGGACATGAACAGTCCCGCTGAGGTCCGGGCGTTGGCGGTCGAGCTGCAGCGCATCGTGCGTTATCTCGGCGTCTCCGAAGGTGACATGCAGAAGGGCCACATGCGCTTCGAGCCGAACATCAACCTCGTTATCGAAAGGGCAGGGCAGGAGTTCCGCACGCCCATCGTGGAGGTCAAGAACCTCAACAGCTTCCGCGCGTTGGAGCGGAGCGTTGCCTACGAGATCCAAAGGCAGCTCGACGCGTTCCTTGAGACCGGCGTGACGATGCAGATGGGCAACAAGTCCACGCGCGGGTGGAACGATGCCGACGAGGCGACGGTCCTGCAACGCGAAAAGGAAGAGGCGCACGACTACCGCTACTTCCCGGATCCCGATCTGGTCCCTGTGAGGACGACGCCCGAGTGGCTGGACGAGGTCCGGATGCGACTGTGTGAGTTACCGATCAACAGACAGGTCCGCTACGTCGCCGAGTACGGGCTCAGCGATTATGATGCCGGCGTCCTGACGGCGGAGCGCTCGACTGCCGACTTCTTCGAGCAGACCCCGGCGGCCGGCGCCGATCCGAAGCGGGTCTGCAATCTGCTCACGCAGGTTGGCCTGAAGCTGGCCCACGAGCGGAACTGCGACATGCCAGGTCTGGGCATTGACCCGGCGGCGGTGGCGAATCTGGCCCAGATGGCCGACGCCGGGACCGTCAGCGCTACGGCTGCGGCTACCATCCTCCAGGCAATGGTCGAGACGGGCAAGACGCCCGAGGTCCTGGCCGAGGAGTTGAACCTGATCCAGAAGAGCGACGCCGGAGAGCTGGAGGGCATCGTCGATCAGGTCCTCGCCGAGAACGCGCAGGCCGTCGAAGACGTCGTCAGCGGCGGTAAGAAGAGCAAGAAGGCCAGAGGGTTCCTGCTGGGCCAGGTCATACAGGAGACCAAGGGACAAGCCAATCCGAAGGTGGTGTCGGAGATTCTGGACCGCAAGCTCAAGTGATACGATGGAGTGACGCCAATGAAGCTGGCAAACAGCACCGACGTGCGCAAGCTGCCCGTCGAGCATGAGGGGGCCGAGGGAGTCACGATCCAATGGTTGATCAGCAAGGAGGACGGGGCTGAGAACTTCGCGATGCGCCTGTTCGAGCTCGAACCCGGCGGGCACACGCCGCTGCACCGCCATCCGCACGAGCACGAGGTCTTCATTCTCGAAGGTCACGGCGTCGTCGTTCACGAGGGTCAGTCGTCGCCAATCCAGCCGGAGGATGTGATTCTGGTTCCGGGCGGCATGGAGCATCGTTTTCAGAACACCAGCGATACGATCCTACGTTTCCTGTGCCTGATCCCGGCGTCGGCGGTCTGACCGTCGGCGAGCGTCGTTCAGCGTTTGTCCTTTTTGCTGCGGATCTTGCTCTCGGTCCCCGCCCGCAAGCGGGCGATGTTCTCCCGGTGCCGCACGACAACCATGACCGGTATGGCTATGGCGGCGGCCAGCAACGGCCATAGCCGCGCGAGCTCCCAGTGCGGCGCAATGGCGACGGCGCTGGCCAGCGCGGTGGGGAACGCCAGCGCGGCGCAGATGGAGGCGAGCGAGATATAGCGCCATTTCAGCACGCACGCCGCCCAGACCAGTAGGGCGATCAGGGCGCAAACGGTGAAGTAGGGCCACAGCCCCAACCCAACCCCGAAGCTGGTGGAGACGCCTTTGCCTCCTTTGAATCTCAGATAGATCGGGAAGACATGTCCGAGGATCGCCGCGGCGCCGACGGCCAGCCAGAGGGCGAAGAAACCGGCATCGGCCGGCCCGGCCTCGCTGCGCGCCGCCACCCAAGGGAACATGACCATAGGGACGAATCCCTTCAAGACGTCCAGCCCGAAGCAGATATAGCCCCATTTTCGGCCGCACGCGCGGGCCACGTTCGTCGCGCCGATGTTGCCGGAACCGATGGACCGCAGGTCCTGCCCGTGCATCCTGGCGATAATCACGCCGAACGGGATCGCGCCGATCAGGTACGCTACGACAATCGCGGAAACGAACAAAGCAGGCATCTTCACCTACACATCAAAACTCTTACATTCACCTAAGCCCGATGTCCACAGGGCTGGAGTCCGGCCCAGATTCTATTCGCAGATCCTGCACCTCACAAGACTATTGCCGCTGACGGTTACGTGGATTGGTCGCGGCTGTTCCAATGTTGCACCCAGAGTCGTCAGACGGCCCACACGTAACAGACCGTTGCACGCAACCGCTTAGCGAAACGAGCCTCGCCGCCGCAGCCGCCGCACGGTCGGCCTTGCCGCTGGCGACGGTCTAATTGAAATCCGCATTGGGGACTTCGCGTACGGACGGTGCGACATTGAAGAAATCGTGGGACTCGAAGCCGAACATGCTGGCGATCACGCTACTGGGGAAAGTCTGGCACTTGTTGCGGTAGTCGCGGACGTTGCCGTTAAAGAACCGGCGGGCCGCCTGGATGCGGTCCTCCGTGTTGACCAGCTCACGCTGCAGCTCCAGGAAGTTCCGGTCCGCCTTCAGTTGCGGGTAGTTCTCCACGACCATCAGGAGCTTCTGCAACGCGGCCACCAGTTGATTCTCGTCAACGGCTTGTTGCGCGGGGTTGCCCTGGCTGGCCATGCACTGGGCCCGCAGTTGCGTGATGCGCTCGAAAACCTCCTTCTCGTGGGCGGCGTAGCCCTTGACGGTCGCCACGAGGTTGGGGATCAGGTCGTACCGCCGCTTCAACTCGGTGTCGATGTTGGCCCACGCGTCCTTGATGTGATTGCGCAGCGCCACCAACGTGTTGTAGGTCAGGACGACGTAAAGAATCGGCAGCAGAACAAGGGCTGCCAGCACGATCAGCGGTGCGACCATAATCAGCTCCGTGAAAACAAATAGTCGGGCATCAGCGACCTGACGTGGACCAGACGCTGCAAGTTCGGCTCGATCTGCTCGGGTGACAGCCGGCGGTTGAAGGAAATAGCCAGCGAATCGAGATCGATCTCCAGCGTCAGATCGCGATTGGCGAGCAGGTACTCGATCATCTGGGCGTTGCACACGTCATAGGCGAACTTCTTATCGCGCGAGCGGACGCAGAACTTGCGGCTGAACTCGTGCGATTCGAAGTCGATGTCATCGTAACCGACCGCCTGGGCGATCTTCGAGAAGATCCCTTCCGGCCCGATCGTCAACTCCGGGAACGATCCCGGCAGGCGCAGGATGAAGAAGGAGAAGTAGTGGTGGTGGGTTTGCTGATGGCCCTTGGAGTCGGTAGAGTGGGTCTCGTAGTGGTAATCGAACGCTGTAATGTCATGGCCCTGGTAATTCCCCGACAACGTATTGAAGGCGTAGCGATTGGATCCCTGCCGCAGCTTGTCGAGGAACTTGAACCGCCGGGCGATGTCCCTGTCCTTGCCCGGGTCGAAACGCAGGCCGAGCCTGGCCGCCAACGCTGTCATTGCTTCGCGACGTTTGGCGGCACTGATATGGGCGAAGATTCCCAAGACAACGATCAAGGCAATGAAGCCGATGATGATGACGAATGGCATCCTCAGTGTCTCCCATCTTCTGCGGCCGGTGCGTACACGACCTCGTGATCTTGAGCAGAAACGATTATAGCCCTTACGCGCCATATCGAAAGGCAATTTGGTTGCTGACTGGATAGAACTGTGGGTAAACTGGTTCCGTCAGATTCAGAAGACACCCGACAACGATAGTCTTTCGGCTGCGAAAAGGAGTGTTGAGAAGATGCCCAAGACCCAGATCGTCGCGACATTGGGTCCCGCCAGCGCCAATGCTGCGGTCCTGCGCAAGATGTTCGTGGCCGGGCTGGACGTGGTCCGGCTGAATTTCTCGCACGGCACGCACGCCCAGCACGCCGCGGCTATCGAGCTGGTGCGCACGCTCAACAAGAAATACCGCCGGCACATCCGGATCATGCAGGACCTGGAGGGCTTTCGCATCCGCGTGGGCCGGTTCAAGGGCGCCAAGACCCGCGAGCTGAAGGACCATTCGACGGTTTGGCTGACCAACGACGAGAATGCCTCCGGAGCCCAAACCATTCCCTTCGACTACACGGGTGACCTGACGCGCATCAGGCCTGGGCAGCTCGTCTACATCGACGACGGAAACCTCGCGCTGAAGGTCAAGGAGAGCTCGGCTACCAGCCTCAAGTGTGTTGTGGTCGAAGGCGGTCTCTTGAAGGAACGCAAGGGTATCAACATGCCTGGCGCGGCCCTCCAGTTCGGCGCGATGACCGACAAGGACAAGAAGGACCTCCAGTTCGGCATCGAGCACAAGGTCGATTACGTCTCGCTGTCATTCGTGCGTGACGCGGCCGACGTGAACGAGGTGGCTGAATTGCTCAAACCCCACCTGCCCAAGTGCGGCGTCATTGCCAAGATCGAGAACCGCCAGGCTATCGACAATATCGACGAGATCATCGAGGCCGCCGACGGGATCATGATCGCGCGCGGCGACATGGGCGTGGCGATCCCCATCTACGAAGTCCCGATGGTCCAGAAGCACATCATTCGCAAGTGCAACGCGGCACGCAAGTTCGTCATCACCGCCACGCAGATGCTCGAACACATGACCGAACACAGCCGGCCCACCCGCGCCGAGGTCACCGACGTCGCCAACGCCATCCTTGACGGCACCGACTACGTGATGCTTTCTGCCGAAACCGCCGCCGGCAAGTTCCCCAGCGAGTCCGTCGCCATGATGAACGAAATCATCAAGTTCACCGAGAAGGCCCGGACCACCTTGCGATGATATTCCTGTGAGGCTTCCAGAAGGCCCTTTCTCCTTTGCGCCGGGTTCCTGGGCTGGGTATAATAGCCCGCGAACAGGCAGGCAAGTTTAGGAGGAAGACTCGTGGCTGATCGTGATATTGGCGGAATGGGCGAGAGTGAATTCGGACGCCTGTGCAGTTCCGTTAGTCTTACTCATAATCTGGTGCAGAAAGACAGAACGGGATGGGATTACTCGATTGAATTTCCACTGCCACGTCTTCCCGGGCATCCAGCGGATATGGCGCCTCCGGCGCTGGAGTGTCGGATTCAGGTCAAGGCGACGGACAGACACCGGCGAAAATGGGATATCGCTCTACGAAACCTTGAGCGCCTGGCCAAGTCACCGGTACCGGCTTTCATCTGCCTCTTTGAATTCAATGGTGCGGAACGTGCGCAACACGTGTATCTCGTTCACATAGGGAAGGAAGTCGTCGCACGCACACTGAAGAGACTCCGCCAATTGGAGAACGGCCCACGCGATGCGACAAGAAGGCCGACGCTCTCGATTACTTGCGATGACTCCCATAGACTTCCAGAGCCTACAGGAGAATGCCTCAAGCGCGCAATTGAGGGCTATGTCTCTGACGGATTCGAGAAGTACTGCAAGTGGAAGAGCCGTCTTCTCAAGACGCTGGGCTACGAGAGCGGATACGGATATGTGAACATGAATATGTTGGGTTGTGACCCGATGCAGGACCTCATCGATGCATCTCTGGGCCTCCGTGAGAGCGTCAAAGTCGATGGGGTGTCTTGGCACGACACGAGGTTCGACGTCGACTGTCAACTACCGCTTCCGAGTGGTCCTGCCGAATTGTCGCTAGCACCCGCCCCGGTGAAGGGGACGGTCACTTTTCGCGAACGGAAGTCGTCGCCAGGTGTCGAATTCCACGGGGACGTGTACGCTCCATCGGTCAATCGAATCCTCCCGAGGGAGCGGGTCTCCTTCAGGATTCAGGCCAAGCTCTTCGGCGTGATATTCCAGCCCCATGGTCATAAGGGACAATTCACTCTGGTGCCAGAAGTCACGGCTGTCCCAGTGAGCCTTGGCGAAGCGAAGAGGTTCTTGCTCCTGATGTGTATGCTCAAGGCGCATGGGAGTGAGGGCGTGTGGATGGAAGTCGCAGTAGAGAGCCAAGGCCTCGCTGGTGGCCAGCTATTGGTGCGACAGACACACGACTGCTCTCAGGAATTGGCGACACTCGAACAGGCTCTGGCGGTTGCCAGGGTCTACGGCATTGAGGATAAGGTGGCTATCAGCATTAACGACGTTATGGGGCGGAGCGAACCTATTGCCGCCTTTCACAAGGTCATTAACGGTCAGACTGAAGGAACAACGGTAACGTTCTCTGTTGCTGAAGACCTGGCCGACATACGCGGGATCGGTGGGATTGTATTTGCCGGACAGTTGTGTCTTTCTGGCTACCTTCTTCATTGTGTTGTCGGAATGGCAGGTTCACTCGAACGGATCGGCGAGAAACAGTATGAACTTGCATCGCAGGACAGGTGCCTTTATAGATGTGCTAAGACCAAGCAAGATCAAGAGATCGACAAGGAAGAACTCCGCAGCCTTTATGCCGAGATTAAAGCTGAAATGGAGGCCAAGGGTGTTAGCCCGCTCATTATCCTGAACGAGCGATAGAGAGTCTTCTCCTGATAACGTTCATCCAATGCGGCGGTCATAGGCGCGGTAGAGGAGGTCGAGTTCGGTGGTTTGGGCGTCGTAGTGACGCTGGAGTTCGGCCAGCTTTTCGGGGGTCTTGTAGATTTCGGCGTCGCCGAAACGAGGCTTCAACTCCTCGATCTCGCGCTCCAGTTCCATAATCATCTCTTCGATCTGCTCGACGGAGTACTTGTTGAAACGCTTGAGTTCTTCCGGCGTCGTCGTGCGCGGTTGGCCTTTCTCGGAAGCGGGGCGGTTCTTGCGGGCGCGGGCGGCTTCGGCCTGGCGCTTTTGCTGGTCGGCCTCGACCCGTTTGCGCACGAGGTCGGCGTAGGTTGAATAGGCGGGATCACCGGCGACGAACTCGGTCCGGCCCGGGCGGCGGCTGCCCAACTCGTCGGTGCCGATCACGAGGAGCTTGTCCACGACCCGGTCGAGAAAGTAGCGGTCGTGGCTGACCGCGATGATCGTGCCGGTATACGCATCCAGCGCGGCTTCGAGCATCTCCCGACTGGCAATGTCGAGGTGGTTGGTGGGCTCGTCCATGACCAGCACGTCCGGCTCGGTCAGGACGAGCTTGCAGAGCATCAGGCGGTTGCGCTGGCCGCCACTGAGGTCGCCGCAGAGCTTGAAGGCATCGTCACCCGTGAAGAGAAACGCGCCGAGGCGGCTGCGGACCTGCTCGGCGGAAAGCTCCGGCCGGACGCTGCGGGCCTCATCCAGGACGCTCCGGGCCGGGTCGAGCACGTCGCCGTGCTGGTCGAGGTAGCCGATGCGCAGGCTCACGCCCATGCGGATGCTGCCGGCTGACGGCTCGATCTGGCCCAGGGCCAGTTTGACCAAGGTGCTCTTGCCCGTGCCGTTGGGACCCGTAATGCCGAGACGCTCGCCGTGGAGGACGTCGAACGTCAAGTCCTCGAAGAGGGTCAGATCCCCGAACGATTTGCCCAGCCGTTCGGCGCGGAGCACGAGGTCGCTGGTGCGGTCGGTCTTGCGAAACGAGAAGCTGATCGTTTGCTGGTCGGCCGGCCCTTCGAGGAAATCAGGGCTCTCTTTGAGCAGGCGGTTCAGGCGGGTCTTGCGGCCGCGAGCGGTGCCGCGCATGCCTTCCTGGTCCTTGTTGCGGGCGATGAAGTCCAGCGTCCGCTCGACCATCTCGACGCGGCGGGTGTGCTCACGCTCCTGCTGGAGCCGGACCGTCTCTCTGGTCTGGATGTAATTGTGGTAGTTGCCATTCCAGACCTGGGCCTGGCGGTTCTCGACCTCGATGATCTTGCACGCGACCCTGTCGAGCAGGTAGCGGTCGTGACTAATGATGACGGCAGCCCCGCGGTAGGCGGCCAGGAACCGTTCCAGCCACTCGGTTGCTTGCAGGTCGAGATGGTTCGTAGGCTCGTCGAGCAGCAACAGGTCCGTTTCGAGCATCAGGACCTGGGCCAGGCCGAGCCGGGAGAGCTGGCCGCCGCTGAGGGCCGTGGTTTGGGCATGGTGCAGCTCGGGTTCGAAGCCCATGCCCGCCAGCGTTGCGTTGATACGAATCTCGTATTCGTACCCGCCGGTGATCTCGAAGTCGTGGCACAGGCGGTCGTACTGTCTCATCTTGGCTTTCAGTGCAGCGCCGCCAAGGCTCTCCATCTCGTGCGAGGCGTCCTGGATGGCCTGCTGGAGCTTGAGCAGGTGCTCGACCCCGGCGTGCATCTCCTGCAGGACCGTTCGCCGACCGCTGAAGGTGGCCTCCTGGGGCAGGTAGCCGAGCCGCAGGCCCTTCTGCTTGACGACCCGGCCCATGTCCGGCTCAAGCTCGCCTGTAATCAGCTTCAGAATGGTGCTCTTGCCCGACCCGTTCGGCCCGACCATACCGACCTTCTCGCCCGGATGCAGTTGCAGATTCAACCGATCCAGCACCACCTCCGACCCGAAGGCCCTGTGAATATCCTGAAGGGCGACTATCGCCATCGACCGAACCCATGTGCCAAACCCTATGTCCAGAACGAGCCAGCCATGTTACCGGCTGCCTGGCCCCGACACAAGGCCGGCGGTTAGCGTCCATTTTACCGTCCGAAAACACTTGACAAAGGGTGGGGATGTTGTTACACTACGCAGTAACGGAGTGGGGCGTGCCGGACGGACTCGGCGGCAGTGCAGCAATCGGTAAGGGGGGTGTGCACGGACCAGCAGAAAGCCACAGATCGGCGAGCAGCCAGCGAAGGACCATGGTGAATCGTCACGTGTGGGGCGTCGCCCTAACGAGGCGGAGGTCATGCGTTTAAGGCCTGTCAATCACCTTGGATATACCTTAGCACGGCAGGAGGGTACTGGGGGGCACGCGTTCCGAGTTCATTCCGGTTCCTTGTTCAAGGAACAAGGTATTGTCGAGGAATGGGGAAACATTGCATGAATCCGAGGACGGTGATTATCATTCTCATGGGTATTGTCTCGATGTCATCTCTTGGCACCGAAGCGGAAAGGTACCCGCGCGACATGGCCGGCTTCCGGGAATACCGGGTCATAGGCCAGAAGAACATTTTCCGTCCCAGAAGGGACATCGACGAGGGACGGGGAGAACCCGAGCGAGGGCAACACGTCGGTGCGGAAGCGGCGCTGGCGGATATCAAGGTTGTCGGCATCATCAAAATGGACGGTTTCCTTTCGTCGATAGCAGTCATTGAGGAGGACGGAAGGCAGCGGCTATGCCGAGTCGGCGACATCGTGGCTGGAATGGTAATTGCGGCCATAGGGAGTCATGAACTCATATTTGAGACCCTTGAAGGCAAATGGGTCATGGAAATCGAGCCGGGCACGGTCGACTATCGAGCGACGACGTCACAGGCCGAGCGGGCCATGGCCCATGCGGCCCGAGGACGCAGCACGTCACCGGGCGCTGCCGGCAGGAGGCTGCCGATCAATGCCGCGAAGCTTGCGCCCCTCATTGGAACCGTTGGGTTGGTTACGGCGCGGGAAGGCGATACGGTGAAAGGTGTGCGTCTGACCCAGAACTTCATGGGCTTGAGGGAAGGCGACTGCGTGACGTACGTCGGCCGCCAATCGCTTTGTACAAGATACCCCCGACAGAAGCTCTGGCAAATTGCCAGGAAGTACAGCGCATGCAGCGAGGAGATGCCGGAGATACCCATTGTCATTGAGAGGAATGGCATAGAGCTGGAGTTTGTGCTCTGCCCTGTCAGTTAGCGTCCGTCGTCTGCGGGCTGGTTGGGCTGCGATCACCGTCATCGCCTCGATCTTGTGTCTTCGGGTCAAACACAGGAATGCGTACTCTCTTCTGTTTCCGCTGTCATCTGTCTTCGACTCGGGCTCGCGGCGCTTGCCATCGCTCCGGATAGATGACCTCGACTGCAGCCTATATGCAATTCATTACGCTTCTTGCAGGTGCCTGGCTTGACGGTCCGGCGACTGATCCTGTATAAGACCGCGCATGGAGAAGTATGTGTCGTCCAAGGAATGGCGCACCATGAGCCGAGAACAGGTCCGGGCGGTAGACCGCTGGGCCATCGAGCAGGTCGGCGTGCCTGGCGTGGTGCTCATGGAAAACGCCGGGCGCAGTTGCGCGGGGCTGGTGAGGGAAAAGCTGCAAGGGGTGGCCGAACCTCGGGTCTGCATCTTCTGCGGGACCGGCAACAATGGCGGCGACGGCTACGTCATAGCACGCCATCTGATAAACGCCGGTTTGAAGGCCGCTGTTGTTGTCTGTGGCGAGCGGGCTAAGATTCGAGGTGATGCCAAGACCAACCTTGATGTTCTGGAGCAGTTGGGGCATGCGACGCAACAGCTCAATCCCGGCGACCCGGACGTTGCCGCTGCCGTCCGGATGTGGGCCGGCGAGGCGAGTATGATTGTCGATGCCCTCTTCGGCACAGGACTGCAAGGCCAGTTGAGAGCGGACTATCGGATGCTGGTGGATGCGATCAACGCCCTGGGAATACCGATCTTGTCGGTAGACATTCCCTCCGGTCTCGACTGCGACACGGGAGAGCCTCTGGGCACCGCGATACGGGCTGCTTGCACCGTGACGTTTGTCGCCGTCAAGCGAGGATTTGTCGTATGCCCGACGGCGAGCCGGTACACCGGGGAGCTCTATGTTGCCTCCATAGGGGTTGAGCCACGGCCATGACCCCGCGGCGATACGAGCGGATCGAAATGCGCGCTTCGGTGGCTACCGGGGTCTATCCTAAAACGCTCCCGCTTTGCCCACGCTGCTTTGGTAGCCGGTGAAGTAGAGAAAACGCTCGTAGGTGAAGATCGGGATGTAGAGCGCCCGAGCTTGTTGCCGGATCTGATCGTAGCGTTGCTGTCGTTGCCGGGCTCTGTCGTATTTCTCCCTGGCCATCGGGTCCGCCGCCAGCTCATCGAAGGTCGGCTCCGGCGGCACTTGAGGCTCGGTACCGAGGATGATGAAATCCGTCTTGGCCGAGACTATGTTATCCACGGCGGCGCCCCATTTCTGGATGAGCTTCTGGATGCCCGCATCCGCATCGTAGTCCGGTTCTCCGTCACCGTTGAGGTCGAAGTCACCTGCGATGACAAAGTGATTGATCTTGCGGCTGTCCCAGATCAGATTGGCCACGAGGTCATTGGTGGTGATCGGGTTCTTCTTCTCCGATGACAGCACTCGGGCGGTGGACACTTTCTTGTCCACGGCGAAGGCTTCTATCTCAGCTTTGGGTTTGCCGTCTCTGGGAATGCCACCGGCGCTGTCGTAGACCGAGAACGTCAGGCCGCGATAGACGCGATCGTCGGACCCCAGATTGATTGTCACCAAGCCCGCAGCCTCGTCGATGAGAATGACCTTGCCGTCCGGGCTCTGAGCTTCAGCCTCATGGTCCGGCGGCGGCTGGACCTTGCCGACCTCAGTCAGCGCGTCACCCAACCGCTGCTGGGCTACGTCCAGTTGGGCCTGCGTCTTGAGCAAATCCTGATTGAGCTGCTTCGACCGGGTCCTTTCGTCTTCGAGCTGTCTGAGAAGGTTGGCGACGCGCTGCTCGGAACTCTGCTCCACGAGGGTTCGCAGGTCGTTGTAGTCGGCCTTGGTCTGCTCCACCAAGGTGCGATACTCGGCTACTTCGGCGGTCAGGTCCTGCTCTGTCTTCTGCCACAGTGCCGTTGCGTCGTCAAATCGGTTCTGGAGTTCTCTCTGCTGTTGCTCCACGGCTTGTTTCTGCGCGATGGTCTGCTCCAGTCTGGCCAACAAGTCCGACGTTGCGGACATCAGGGACACCTGATTTGCGGCGGGAGCGTTCGGCTCAGAATCGCCGGGTTCGACAGCAGGCAACGAGATGTAGGCCCGAGCCTGCGACAGAAACGCGGCGACGGCTTTGGCCACGCTGTCCTTCTTGATCTCCGCGTTGGTCGCCTGGACGGGCGTGCCTGTCACGATACCCACCACGCGGTCGAAATACTGGACCATCGTCCCGAGCTGGGTCTCACCCGGCACCTTGGCTCCGACGATGTCCCCGAGGCGACGCACCTCATCCGACGAGGCCATCCTGTTCAACTCATTCTGGGCCTCCTCGGCCTTTGTCCGCAGCTCCTCAGCCTTGACGTAGTAGACCACCGCCACGGTCGTCGCGATGATGAAAAGCCCGACGAAGGTCATGAGTGTATAGAGCATGGCATTGCTTTGGCGTCGCTTACCTGGCGGCATAAGAATGACTCCTTGGAATAGGGAAAGGCCTCCCATGACTACCATTTTGACTATATTATCGCCTTTGACGGGCGCATAGTCAAGAAAAAAGAGAACGGCGAGAAGGAGGTGAGACAGGCCCGGAGAGCGGCGTCAGGTGCTGCTCAAGGCCGCCGGCAGCTCGCTCAAATGATCGATTCTGAGCTTGGCAGCCGCGCCGCACTGCGGGCAGACGTCGGTGTGCAGGCGAGCCGGACGCAACAACTGGATCGTCAGCATCCCCAAGCGGTTGGGAGCAATGAAATCCTTGCTCTCGTTGTCGGCGATGTACGCCGTTTGTTCGGGGCGCACATCGAGCGTTTCGACCAGTTTCTGAAAGCCAACGGGGGATGGTTTCCAGAACTGACGTCCCAGCTCCTCGGTGTATACAATGGCCCGAAAGCACCCTTCGATCCCAAGAGCCTGCACCTTCAGTCGCTGGGCGGGCATGAATCCGTCCGTTAGCAGGCCGAGCCGATGCGTCCCCCCGAGTTGGTCCAGTACCACTCGACTTTCCGAAGGGAGTTTGATCGCAGGTCGGTGATTGCGATAGACCTCAACGAGTTGTGTGATGAGATGCCCGTCGCAGGCGATGCCAAGATCATCGAGGGCCGCGTTGAAGGTTCGCGTGCGGTTGCCGCTGGTGAAGTGTTTCCACAGACATGCGAACGCATCGTCCGCGCACGAGATGTCCGATAACCTGACAAGGAACCGCGACACAGACAAAAGACCACTGCGGCAGTAGTCGATTTCGTCGTAGAGGGTGTCGTCGAGATCGAAAGCAACGGCTGCTATCATGTCGGATACCTGCACCAACGCCGGGAGCCCGGCGACGAACGTATACAAGGGGCACCGGGCGAAGTATAATTCTACCCGCGTCGCGTATGGTTGTCGATGGGAACACGGTGACGCGCCGTGGCGAGAGGCTGGTCCCGGGGCCTGGTTCGGCCGGCGTGTCTGACAGGCGGAAAGGTTGCCTATGGAGCTGATTCGACTTCTTCGACCCGTCCACTGGGTCAAGAACGTGTTTGTCTTTGCGGCTCTGGTTTTCGGCAAGAAGTTCCTGGGGCCGGCGAACGAGGTGCTCCTGGCGGCAGCCCAGGCGACCGGTGCGTTCGTCTGTTTTTCGCTGGCCGCGTCTGCCATGTATGTGCTGAACGACATTGTGGACCGCCGGGCGGACAGCATCCACCCCGAGCGTCGCGACCGGCCGATTGCGGCCGGCCGTGTGACGGTCTCAGCGGCCTTGAGGATGGCCGCAGGCTGCGCCCTGCTGGCCCTGATAGGCAGCTACCTGCTCTCGCCCACGCTGGCTGCGATCATCATGGCGTACATGGTCCTGACCGTGCTGTATTCGCTCCGGCTCAAGCGCGTGATGATCCTGGACTGCGTCATTATCGCCGTGGGCTTCTGCCTGCGGGCGGTGGCCGGGGCGGTTGCGGTCGATGTGTTCATCTCGCCCTGGCTGGTCATCTGCACCTTTGCGCTGTGCCTGTTCCTGGCCTTCAGCAAGCGACGCGGGGAGATCGCGCAGCTACAGGAAAACAGCGAGGCCTTTCGCAAGACCCTGGGCGAGTACACGCCGGAACTGCTGGCCCACATGCTCGATGTCAGCAGCGTGCTGGCGGTGGTGTGCTTCCTCCTCTACGCGATGGACGACCGGACCCGGGTCCTGTTCGGAACGAATCAGCTTGTCTATACGACGCCGGTGGTGCTCTACTGCATCTTCCGCTTCAGCGCGCTGACGCAGAAGGGGGTCTACTCCGACCCGGTGGGGTTGATACTTCGTGACCGACCGTTTCAGGCTGGGATCGTCGTGTGGGCGGTCCTGTGCGTTGTCATCATCTACAGCAACGGCGTGGGGCTGCGCGCTGCGTGACGTCTGGCGGAGGCAGGACACGGGCAATGGCGAACCAGAGACTCCAGAAAGTGATGGCGGCGGCCGGCGTGGCCTCCCGGCGAGAGTGCGAGGAGCTGATCCTGGCGGGCGTCGTGCGGGTCAATGGCAAGGTGGTCGACGAGATCCCTGCGTTCGTGGACCCGCAGGTCGATGCGATTGTCGTCGATGGAAAACGCCTGCGTCCGGCGCGGCACGTGTACTTTCTGCTCAACAAGCCGAGAGGTGTCATTTGCACGAACCGTGATCCGCAAGGCCGCAGGAAGGCGGTTGATCTGATTCCATGCTCCGACCGGATCTTCTGTATTGGGCGGCTTGACGCGGACACCACCGGGATGATCGTGCTGACCAACGACACCGAGCTGACTAATCAGTTGACGCATCCCAAGTACAAGGTGCCCAAGACCTATCTGGCCAAGGTCAAAGGCCATGCGGATGCTGAGATGGTTCGCAGGATCAAACAGGGCATCTGGCTGGCTGAGGGCAAGACGGGAAAGGCTGTAGTGAAGGTCCTCAAGGCCGGCCGCGACGAGTCGTTGGTCGAGATCACGATCTGTCAGGGTCTGAATCGACAGGTCCGTCGGATGCTGGCCCGCGTTGGCCTGCCCGTCAAAGCCCTCAAGAGAATCCGTATCGGGGGCCTAGCGTTAGGCGACCTTGGCTCGGGCAGGCACAGGTCGCTTTCGAAGACGGAGGTGGCCTTGCTGAGCCAGGGCGTACGCGGCTGAGCCTTGGCGTTCCGAGGCAAGCATTACCCTGCTGTTGCTTGCTGGGAAAACCCGTGTTTTCGGCACAGGCCAAGTGGTTTATCGGGCTCCTGTGCAGGGGCCTTCGGTTCCCATTTCGCGTCTGATAGTGGCAGGCGTGCGGGCTAACGGCACAGCCAATATCTGTTTGCGAAAGCGGCGAGACGTCCATATCTTCTGCTGGCAGCATCACTTGTGCGATTCAAGCGGTCTTTCTCCGGTGGTGGGGCGGCAGGTCGCGGTAGTGAGGGAAGCTGCATGCACCGGTGGAGTTGTTGCCTTAGATGGTCGTTATATGGTATAAGTAGGGTTTCGCCCGGTATCAACGCCGAACTGCAAGAAGGAGCAATACTGTTGGCAAGCATCCTGAGACGAGTTGTGGCGGGTTCAGGTGTCATCACCCTGGAACGAGACCACATCCAGGAACACTTCATTACGCTGACGCCGGACGGCGAAGAATCGCCGGAATCTTTGTTCAGCAGGGCCGGCAAGGTCGTTCACGAGATCGGCGGCCAAGTGGTGTCGGCCGAGGTGCTTGGGATTTCGGCCTCCGACAGGACTCACCTGCAGGACTTCGCGCGGGCGGTTGACGGCGTTGGCTTGCCGATCGGCTGGGTCGAGAACGCTCAGGCCCATAACCTTCTGGGGGTCCACATCTGGCTGATCGCGGGAGTGCCGGTGGTCAGAGTCGAGTCGGACGGCAAGGTGCTTGGGAGTATCTTCGAAGACGAGTGCGCCCGCTACTGCAGGCTCGTCGGGCTCCTGCCCGCGACGATCTCTCAGACGCGGACCGAGCAGGCGCAGGCTGTCTTTCGACAGATGGATGACGCCTTGCAGGCCAACGACTTCGGCTTTTCTGATGTGTTCCGCACATGGTTCTACAACGACCACATTCTCGACTGGTACGGCGAGTTCAACGGTGTTCGCAACCGGTTCTTCTATGAGAAGGGGGTGTTTGACAGCCTCCTGCCCGCCAGCACCGGTGTCGGGGGCGGCAACGCAGCCTCGGCGGCCCTCATCGCGGGATTGCTGGCGCTCAGATCCAAGAACGCGGCCGTCGAGCTTTCGGAAGTCCCTTCACCGTTCCAGTCACCGGCTCCCAGCTACGGCAGCTCGTTCAGCCGGGCCGTGGAAGTCACATTCCCCGACCACCGGCGGATTTACGTGTCGGGGACTGCCAGTATTGACGAGACCGGCGAGACGGTGTTCGTTGGTGACTGCAAAGCCCAAGTGAAACAGACCATGGAGGTCGTGCAGGCGATCCTGCAGTCGAAAGGAATGGGCTGGGCGGACGTTACGCGCGCCCTGGCCTACTTCAAACGCGCAGAGGACGCTCCCTCACTGAGCCGGTATCGAGAGGATCACGGGCTTGCTCCTTTCCCCGTGATTGTTGCGGAGAACGACGTCTGTCGGGACGAGTTGCTCTTCGAGATCGAGGTCGATGCCTTGAAGGCCGGATAGCAGGCAGCGGTGGACGTGTCCCCAGACCCTTTGCGCAGTGCTTCAGCGGCATGTCTTGGCCTTCCTTTTGCCTGTTCCCAGACGGTCAATCACCAGTCCTCGCCGACTGCCAGGCTAGCGGAGAAAAAGCTTGAAGCAGAGCGTACCCGCCGTCAAGCTATACAGGTGACCGGACGCAGGTGAGCCGGATGAGGAGCAAGATGGCATAGGCGTGTGCTCGGTGCCGGGCGCCAGGATACATGCGGCCGCATGGCGACGAGGTGGATCAGTGGATGCGAAAGTCAAGCTGAGTGATATCCTCGACGCGCTGGAGATGCAGAACGACGAGACCAACTACTATCTCGATACAAACACCGGCGCAGTCTACCTGCTCACGCCGGATGATCTCTACGCTGGGGAGGAGGACGATCCCATCGAGGAGTATCCGGAATGGCAGCGTCAGACCATCGAGGTCGCCCGGCGTCTTGCCAAAGGTGACGACGAGAACCTGATCGAGCTGCCGACGCAGTGGGACGTGAACGAGTACGAGATCATGGAGGAATTCTGCGACACCCAATCCGACGCAAAGGTGCAGGATGCGCTGTTCGCCGCGATCAAGGGGAAGGGAGCCTTCAGACGGTTCAAAGACGCCGTCCACAGGTTCGGCATCATCGATGACTGGCACACTTTCAGGTTGGCGAAGTTGAAGGTGATCGCCGTCGACTGGTGCAGGGCCAACGAAATCGAGTACGTTGACGACACCGCGTCCTGACCAGCTCTGCCTCCGGTGACGAAGCACACGTTGCTTCCGCTCGGTTTGCCATCCGCAAGCCTATCGCGATATTCATCGCGGCTATGACATGAAACCGCTACGCGTCGAGCAGACGCACAACATAGCGTCACTCGGCGGGTGGTTGCGTCGCTCGTGCTACGGCGAGTTCGTTTTGGACCAACGAGATCAGCCAGAGCTTGTCGAGGCCCTTCTTCTGCGTCGCGACCGGGCTCGAAAGTGAGACCGGTGGGTCGAACTCCTGCCCGGCTCCGTCGATGTCTTGGAGATAAGAAAACACCATTTCGCCGCCAGGCTGATAGTTGATCTCGAACTCGATGCGATCTATGACGTCCGTTTCGACGTCGATGTCGTACACGAGCTCGGTGAGCCGTGTGCCCCGGGGTCTCAGCGTCACGGTGGTGTAGCGGTCGTCCTTGAGCGGCGCGGTCATGAAACGAATCCGCCGCGTCACGGCGTCCCGACGGACGGTGTCGAGCGTGTGCATCCCCATCCAGGGTCGCGCCAATCCTTCAAGGAAGGTCCCGGCCGGATAGCTCACGATGACGTCGCCTTCCGTCGTGCGGACTAGCGCACCGTTGGTGCAATCGAGCACCTCCAGATCATCTCCTACGCGCAGTTTGAACCACGCCGGATATTCTCGTGCAGGTCCAGAGAAGAAAGGCATGCGGCCGACGCCGGAAACGGTCTGCTTGCCGATCCGTCCACTCACGCGGAAGTAGGTCCAGCCGCGCTTGTGCATGGCGTCGCGCTCGTCCACCCGCGGTGCGTCGGAGTGCCAATTGTCGCCGAAGGGCCCGGAGTTCAACGTGTTGTACTCGTACTTCGTGCGGAAACCGCGGGCGTCGGCGAATCGGTTGTCAACGGTGTCCGCCAGCATCCCGGTTTCCGGGTCACGCGTATGGACCACGTTGCCCAGGTCACCTTCGACCCGGTCGAGAAATGCCGTGAATTCCGCGTCGTCGCTGGGAAGTCGTCTGACCCTGAGACTGCTCCAGAAGACGCGATAGTTGTATATGTGCACCTTGTGCTCGCCACTGGAATAGTAGTAGTTGGCGTGCATGTCCTGCAGCCAGGCGCAGAGTCTCTCGGTTTGCTTCGGGTCCCAGCGCTGCATGCGAAACAGCATCGGCCCATCCAAGCCGTCGGGGAAGTAAAACCACTGCTCGTAAGCGCCTTTGCTTTGACTGTTCTCCGCTTCCAGTCCGCTGTTTTCAAGTTGCGTAGTGAAATGAAGGCTGTGGATTTGGGGCGGGGCAGCTACGAACGCGCTCTCCGGTGCCGCGCGATTGCTCGATGCCGCAAGACCCACGGCAATCGCGACGATGGCGCCCAAGGTGGCAATGGGAGCGATGTTCGCCATGACCACGGTGGTCAGGCCGACCTGCGTGGAAGCAGTCGTCACTGTCGCGGCGGATTCGGCCGCCTCCGCGGGGGCCGTGACCTTGCCAAAAAGGCCCAGGCACATGATCAGCATACTCTTGTTGACCCCTTGCCTGGAGAGCTGCTTCTTCAACGCCTCCTTGGCGCGGTAGAACAACACCCGTGCCCTGACCTCGCTGCAATCCATCGTCACGGCGATATCGGCATAGGACAACTGATCGAAGCACCGCAACGACAGCACCGCTCGATATTGCTCGCCGAGCCGTCGCATGGTCGTCAGGACCTTTGCAGTCATCTCCCGCCGCATCGCCTCGCGCAGCCCGTCGTCGTGAAGGGTGTCCTCGTTTCTGGCCGCGATGTCCCGCAAAGTCTCGTCATCGGGCCGGACCGACTTGCGCTGTTTTGTTCGGAAATGCTGCTGTATCTTGCTCTGAGCTATGCGATACAGCCACGGCCAGAAACGGTCAGGATCGTTCAAACGGCTCAGTGATCGCACCATCGTGAGCAGTACCTCCTGGGAGATGTCTTGTGTCAGATCGGAGTCCAGCGTCACGCGGTAGATATAGGCACAGACTCTCCCCTCGACTCGGCGGGCTAGCGTATTCATAGCCTCCTCCTGCCCGGCCCGAGCCTGGACCACGAATTCGCGGATGGCGTCTTGGTCGACCATGTCTAACAATAGCGCTCTCAGGGGAGTCAGACGCCCCCTAGGCGCCGATGTTACAGACTAATCGAAAAAAACGACAGATTTGAATAATCCGTCTTCATCGGGGTGATTCACACCACCTGGGGCACGGATCCGGAGCGGCAATGCCGGCAAAAGAAAAGCCCCCTGCACAGGCAAGAGGGCTATGGAAGTGAAGTACTTCGCGGAGAACGGGATCGGGTCTGGACATACGTTCTCGGATGACCCAGATGGGTTTCCCGATTTCGCTCATGTCTTTTGTCACCTTTTGCGAACCGCTTGTCGCTTTGGCAAACGGCTCTCTGCGCATAGATACGCCAGGCTCCCGGTGCGGTTCGCGGCCCGCGCGGATTTTGCAGGACAAGGATGGGTCGGGGAGGAGGGCGGCGTTCTGCGGCGCCAGGGCGGGATTTCAGGTTTCGTCCCTTGTGACTTGCTTTTCCCCGGCGGATTCGGCCATAATAGACCCAGTCGAAGCAGACTGAAGCGTTGCACCTGACCGGCGGTCGCGACAGCAGAGACCTGGGACTGTTGGATGGGAGCGAATGGTGTCGCAAGTGGATAGCGAAAACAGCGAGATGGGACAGCAAGACGAGCCTGCTGATCGCTCGGCACGAGAACCACAGACTGGTCCCGCAGCCGGATGGTTGCGCTGTCCCCAATGCGGTAGCACGCAGATTCGCAAACGCAGTAGTGCGTTCCTCCTCAATGGTTGCGTCTGCCTCGCTCTTTGGATGCTGGGTCTATGCTCTCTTCGAGCGCTGCACATATTCCTTGCTTCGTCGGTCGTTTCTGCATTCGTGCTGATCGTGTTTGCCGGCCTGTTCGCCTCGCTCTCTTCGCTGCCTGTTGCAGCGTGTGTCGCCGTGGTCGGCAAGCACCGCTGCCGCACTTGCGGTCATCGCTTCGCATTTGTCCGCGGGAGCCGGCCGAATAAGGCGGCACCCGGTTTCCTCTGGCGCTGGTGTGTCCTGAGCTTCGCCGTGCTGTTTCTCCTGTGCGTCATTGTGCCGATGTGGGTGCGTGCACGAGCCGCCGGAACAGGGCTCGGCCTTGACCTGCCTGTGGTCAATTCCATCGTCGAATTCGGTCTGTCCCTGTGGGTCTCGGTCATCTTCCAGGTGGTGACGTACCTCGCGCTACGAAGACATCTCAGAGTCCAACTGGCGTGGGCTGTCCTCCTCATGCTGCCTGCGCTGGTCATGGGCGCCAGATCGGTCTATCTATCACAGCCAGCGGTTCGCGTGCGTATGCTGTTGGCGCGTATCGGTACCGCTGCGTTGCCTCCGTCGGCGCGAGACGTGAGAGTACTCGCACGGTGGTGCCCCGATCAGTCAGACATCTACATTTGCTTTGCCGCCGGTTCTGGCGATGTCACACGATTCCTGGACGAATCCCTGATCCTAAAGGATGCCGAGTATGAGAGGTTCCCCGCCGAAGAGGTGATCGTGATTGGCCCGGGCGGGCCGTCTTCGCCCGAGGAGTATGCATCCTACCGGGCTCAAAGAGACGGACCTGAGTGGTTCAGGCGACGACTCATGGTGCCGACACGACGGTATCACGTTCGCCCCGAAGGCCACAGTTGCAGGGTCGAGGTGACCGTCGATGACCAGCGAAACACCGTCTTTGTCCATCTCCGCGGTTTCCCTGAGCCGCCTCCTCGCAGGAAGGGCTCTCGGTCTGCTAGGCAAGCGAGAGGCGCGGGATGACGCGTAAGGATATCGTCAGAAATACCATTGGGTTGCTCATCATTGTTGGGATCGTCTTCTGGGTGCGCTCCGGCCTTCCGCCGAGCGAACGTTCGGTAGTTAGGCGGTTCGAACGGCACAGGCAGTCGCTTGAGAAGATGCTGGCCATGTTGGCAGTGGACCCGAATATCGCCAGTGTGGGCACCTATGGAATGAGTGAGGGCCATGGTTGCGGTCAGCCCGAAGAGATAGGTTTCTCGCGGCAGCGGTGTCTCGAATACCGTGCGCTACTCAAGTATACACGCTCGTACCGGAGATGAGCGGGCCCTTGTCGAGCGGCCATCCGCGGACGGATAGCGGGTGTTCTGCGGCGTCTCAAGTTCCTGCAGGTCATGGAAAGCAGGCTGGAGCTGACCCCAAAAGATTGGGCTTTGCCAAAACGACCGCAAGGCTGTCAGTTAGCATAGCGCGATGGTGTGGAAGGGGATATGATGGCTGCGCTGCTGGGACTGATCGTGCTGGCGTATTGGGTGGTCTATTGGGTGTTTCTGCTGGGGGACTACTACCTTGTCTTGACAGGAGTCGCAACGGCTCTGCGTCTGTTGTTTCCCGCGGTGGTGTTGTGCAACGTCATCTGTGTTATGGTGAGTATTTGGCGCATCGGCAAAGGCCGCAAGCGGCTGGCGTTAACCGCACTCGTGTTGAACGCACTTCCCCTGATCGTCTCGGCGGGAATCTTCGCCTGGCTCTTCTTCGGCTTGCGGATGTGAGTCTCCGCAGTCTGCGGAATCGCCCTGCGGTGGCCGTCCGCGCCGGATTGTTCTTGCCTTCGGGCGCTGTCGTCTCAACAATGGTCACCACGAATGACTTGGCCTGTGACGTACGCCGCGGCGGAGAAGCGGCGGGCTGAGTCGAGCGTAGTCCTTTGTGACAGAGATTGGAGATGGTATGACCAGGGCGAAGGCACGTCACATTGTGGTCGGGCTTGTGGCTTGTAGGATGGGCAACTCGTTGCCCATGGGGATTTGGCCCGAAAGAACAGCATGGGCAACGAGTTGCCCATCCTACGGCCTGATCGAGATCACCGGCCGAACGGCTTAACCGATATGGGAAGGGCTTTGGCCCGCGCTAGTAGACTCAATGGCGACGGTGGAGATCAGATCGCTGACGAAATGGTATGGCTCGGTCAGGGGCGTCGAGGACGTGACGTTCGCCATCGAGCCGGGCGAGATCTTTGGCTATCTCGGCCCCAACGGCTCAGGCAAGACCACCACGATCCGCTGTATCATGGGCCTGCTCTCGCCGACACGCGGCGAAGCGCGCGTGCTAGGTCGCCCGGTAGTGGCCGGCCGCGCCACGGAACACGCACGCATCGGCTATCTGCCCGGCGAGTTTCACCTGTGGCCTCGGCAGCGCGCGGGACACGCGCTGCAGGTTCTGGCGGCGCTGGGAGGCGGCGACCGCGCCCAAGCCCGGCGGAAGGAGCTGGCCGAGCGGCTCGATCTCGACCTGCACCGGCGCTTCGGGAGTCTGTCTAAAGGCAATCGGCAGAAGGTGGGTGTCCTCTACGCGTTTCAGCATCAGCCGGACGTGCTCGTTCTCGACGAGCCGACCGCCGGACTGGACCCGCTCATGCGGCAGGTCGTCCTCGACCTCATCCGCGAGACCGCCGAGGCGGGCGCAGCCGTGTTGTTGTCATCTCACGATCTCAGCGAAGTATCAGCCGTGTGCGGCCGAGCGGCGATCCTGCGCGAAGGTCGCCTCGTTGAGCTCGCACCCATTTCCAGCATTGTGCGACAGAGTGAGCACCGCCTGAAGGTCTGGTTCACCGATGTCACCCTGGCTCCCCAGGTGCCGGCTGACCAACTGCCCGGTGTGCGCGTGATCGACCAGCAGCCTGGCACGCTCCACGTTGCCTACCAGGGCGCCGCGGAGCCTGTCCTGAGATGGATCGCGCAATTTCCCGTCGATCGTATCGCTACGCCGCAGACGTCACTGCAGGAGGCGTTCATCCAATATTACACGAAACAGCCGGGGCCCGCGCCAGAGGTTGCTCATGATGTCACTTCGACGGGAGGCGACGCATGAGCGACATGACACGCCCGCCTTTTCCGTTCCCGTTGCTGCAGGTCTGGTTCCTACGTGTTCTGCCCGCCTGGTGCGGGATTGGCTTGATGATCTTCCTAATGCAGATCGCCGTGGCCGGCATCATGCACGACAACGCGAGCGTGAATGCGTTCCTGGGAATGCTCAAATACCTCCCTTCGATTGTCAAGACGGCCTTGGGCGGTGACCTGCTGGAGTCGGGCAGCATGCCGGCCCTGCTGACGGTCGGCTACCAACACCCGTTCGTGATGTTTCTGGTCATGGTTTACGCCGTCGGCGTGCCCGCGGGCTTGCTCACGGCCGAGGTGCAGCGTGGGACGATGGAACTGGTCCTGAGTCGTCCGACTACGAAGACACAGGCTTACCTGTGTGCGGCGGTGCTGACCATCGCGGGCATATTTGGCCTCTTCGGCGTCATGTTTCTCGGAACGGTCGTCGCGGTGAACGTGTATCATTTTGGCGAGCCGATTCCCCTTGACCTGTTCTTTCGCATTGCTGTCAACGCCGGGTTGCTGGCCGCGGCGTTCGCCGGGTTTGCGCTGTTGTTCGCCGCCTCGTTCCGACGGCTGTATGCGGCCGTCGGTATCTCGGTGGCCTTCCTCACACTCAACTACTTCATCGCGATCATCGCTCAATGGTGGCCTGGCCTGCAGTACCTCAGTCGCATGACGCTCTTCTACCTGATCTACTACTCGAACCTCTGGAAAGGCTGGCCGGTGAGGAATATGGCCATATTGGCCGGCATTCTCGTTGTCACGACCATCGCCGGCGGTCTCGTTTGGCGACGCCGTGACCTGTTTGTGTGAGCATGAGTGTTTGCGAAAACGCCCTTGGACCGGCGGCCCCGTCTCTGGTATCATGGCATTTGAGGTGGCTGATCCGGTGATCGGCTACGGATGCACTGTCAGGAGACTGTCGAGGGGACACATGGGGAAGAAACCGGAACGAGACGTGGAGAAGGTGTATTCGATGGCGGAGTTTGTCGCGAAGCTGCGGCGGCTGGCGGACGCATTGGAGCAGGGCGAGAAATTCGAGATCCAGATTGCCGGCGAACGCATCTACGTGCCGGTGCGGGCCGAGTTCAACCTCGAACACGAGCGCGAGGGCGACAGCGAGGAGATCGAATTCCAGATCAAGTGGTCGAACCGCCAGTGAAGGCAAGGATATCGCCTTCGCGGCTGGTCACCTGTCGCGACGCTACAGCGTACAGAAGGGAGGAACGCATGGATCGACGCGAGTTTTCAAAACACATGCTAATACTAGGAATCGGGGCTCAGGCTGGCTGCGTAAGCGTCGATATGTCAAAGGTCAATATTGACCTTGGCGATTACTATGAGGAGCCTGCGAAGAGACTGCCCATTCGGAGATTCGATGTTGTTGTCGCGGGCGCGGGGACGGCCGGGGTGGTGGCAGCCACCGCGGCGGCCAGGCAGGGGGCCAGGACAGCGCTGATCGAAGTCAAGGGGTATCCGGGCGGGACCGCCACCGAAGGGGGTACGGCGCTGCACAGCTTCTACAATCTGTGGAAGGCTTTCCCCGGCGTCGAGAAGCGCCAGGTCGTGCGCGGGATCGCCCAGGAGGTTATCGACCGCCTCGCCAAGGTCGGCGGCACATCGGGTCACGCCGAAATGTCCCGAGGCTACGACTACGATTGCGTGTGCACCGCGATCGACACGGAGCTCTACAAGCTCACGACGTTCGAAATGTTGGCTGAGGCAGGCGTCCACGTCTTCGTCAACACGCTGCTGACCGGGGCGATTATGGAGGGCCCGCGGGTCAAAGGTGTGATTGCTGAGAGCCGCTCGGGACGTGAGGCGTTCTGCGCGAAGTGCTTTGTGGACTGCACCGCCTACGGTGACCTGGCCGCCTACGCCGGCGCGCGGTACACCGAACCGAACGACTACGCCGTCTGCAACAGCGTTGGCATCGGCAACGTTTCCATCGACAGGTACCACGCCTTTCTCCAGTCCCACAACGCCCTGGGGCAGTTGGCCCGCGGGATGCGCAGCGGCCAGCCGGATCAGATCGTCCGGGCGGGCGCCGAACAGCTCAACGTGCCCGGGCTGACGAGGGCGGCGCGGGCCATCGGCATGAGCATGATCACAACGACCGTGCACGACAACTACCTGATGTTCATCAAGTGTAACTTCCGATTGTCAACCAGTCCGACGGACCGAGGCGCCGTCGCCAAGGCCGAGTTGGAGGCCCGACAGCGGATGGCCAAAGCGGTGGAGTTGTTCCGACAGTACGTTCCCGGCTGCGAGAAGGCCTTCATGGCGCGCACGAGCCCGAAGCTCTGCATCCGCCGGGGCCGGCTCATTGAGTGCGACTACGACATCACACTGCCGGACGTGCTCGAAGGCCGGCATTTCGACGACGAAGTCATGGTCTACGGCTTCCACGATTCGGCCCCGCGCCTGCAGATCAAAGATGGCGGCACGTACGGCGTCCCCTACGAAGCGCTGCGCGTCAAGGGCATCGACAATCTGCTGGCTGCCGGTATGATGATTACGTCGAACCACGAGGCCCACATGTCCACGCGCAACACCGTCTGCTGCATGGGCCAGGGCCAAGGGGCTGGCACTGCGGCGGCGCTCTGCGCCAAGAAGAACTGCGGCACGCGCGACTTGGCCTACCGCGATCTGCGAGACGCGCTTGTCAAGGGAGGTGTGTACTTGGAGAGCTGATGCATCGAGCGATATGCCATGTCCCTGGCGGGACAAGGCGTTGTGTTCACCTAACGGATTGTGATGTGGTATGCATGGGAGGCAACGATCATGAAGTGTCCTGCTTGTAATAGACAACTGCGACAAATGGATGTTGGAGGAATCGTCGTGGACGTGTGTGAGAACGGTTGCGGCGGAATCTGGTTTGACAACTACGAGCTCGAGAAGGTCGATGAGAAGCATGAGTCGGCCGGGGAAAAGCTACTGGACATTCCGAAGGACCCGGACGTCGTCGTCGATCATACGGCGCAACGCCTGTGCCCCAAGTGCGGGAGCCAGCCGATGCTCAAGCATTTCATGAGCGTCAAGCACGAAGTCGAGGTGGATGAATGTCCGGCCTGCCGAGGGTTCTGGCTGGACTGCGGGGAGCTGGGTCAGATTCGCGCTCAGTACGGAACCAAGGAAGACCGACAGAGAGCCGCCGACCAATACTTCGATGAGGTCTTCGGCGATGAGCTGGCCCGGATGACACAGGAGAACGAGGAAAAGCTGGCGCGGGCCCGCCGAATCGCGCACATGTTTCGCTTCATCTGCCCCACCTACTACATTCCAGGCAAGCAGTGGTGCGGGGCCTTCTGATCGCTGACGCGCGGCGGAGCTTGCATATCGGAGACGGAGAATGAATGCGTCGAACATTGTAGCGGCGATTTCGGTGGGCATCATGGTCTTTGCCCGGCTGTTTATGGGGATATTGCTGTTTCTCTCGGGCAACGTATCGGTCGTCGGCATTGTCTTGCCGGTCGCGGTCGCACTTCTAATCCTCATCGGCATCCTTGTAGGCCAGCGTTTGGCGTGGCAGTGGGGCCGGCTGTTGGGCCTCCTCGGCGGGATCATCTTGACCCTGGCTGCCGTCGGGGCCTTTGCCCAGGCGCAGGAGGGTTCGGGCTATGTTGTTGCCGGCGTTCTTATGGCTTTGCAGGGCTTGCCGTTGTTCCCGATGTTCTTCGCCTTGGGCACGCGGGGAGCGAAGGAGCACTTCCGTCTCATCTGTCCCGAGTGCGGCAGTGGCAGGCCCAAGGGCGGCAATTTCCTCTTCACCAAGGCCGTCTGCCGCAAGTGCAGCGCCACGTGGCAGTGACCGACGCCAATGAGCAGACGTCTCGCGACAGGAGCCGACGCAAAACCATGTATAGAAACTCACTGAGACTATCGACGCGATTCGGCATCGTCCTGCTGGTGTTCGTGGCCGCCGGGACGGTGATGTGGCTGGGATTGCTTCTGGATGAGGACATGGGCGCATTCGACCCGCCCGGGCTTGTGGTCCTTGGGCTCAATGTGCTGTTCCTGGCTCTCTCTCTGTTGTTTCTCGGCCGGGTTCGTTGGGTCCGTCCAGCAGCGTCGTTCGTGCTGCATGGAGTGAGCGTAGGATTTGTGGTTGTGGCTGTTGCTGTGATGTGCAGTGACGAGACCATTGGGACCAGAATGCTGGTTGTGGCCTTTGCCCTGCTGGCCGTTGGTCTGGCGTTTGCCGGAATTCTGACTTTGCACGGCGACGACATGCGAGACGATCTGGCACGTACTCTCGAGTCGCAACGAGCGCCGACCAGACGGTCAAGGAAGGGACGGATCGCCCTGGCGGTGGTTTGCTGTATCGTGCTGTTCCTCTCCTGGGCTGCCTGGCGTATCGTTCCGCTCCTGTTGGCCCAACCGACGATCGCGGTAGACTACTTGGCCGAGGCAAATCGTCTCAACAGACCCGCCGACTACGATCCGAGTTTGAACGCCGCACCCCACTGCGACAAGTTGTTTGCCGATTTTACTCCGCTGCCGGACGGACTGGAAGAACGATGGAAAGCGTGGCCGGCTGACTTAACGCCCAACGAGCTCGGGGCGCTGGAGCAATGGGCCTCGTCCCATGACTCCTCGCTGCGAGCGCTGGCATCAGCGGCTCGATGTCCCTACTGGTGGTTCGAGCTGACATCCGAAGATGGGGCTCTGTGCAGCATCAAGATGCCGTACGCCGAGGAAATGCGGCGCTGTGCCTGGGCGTTCGTTTTGCTGGCCAAGTACCGCGCCAGCCAGGGCCAGGCGAACGCCGCGATTGGGCAACTTGTCGATATGCACATGATAGGAGTCCATCGGGCGCGAGGCGGTACGCTGGTCGAACAGTTGTCTGGCCTGGCGGTTTGCAAGCTGTGCTACGACTCGTTGCTTGACGTGCTGGACCGATGCAGTGTTGACGCTGCCACCTTGCGGCTGTCGTTGGAGACCTTGGAGGCGAGATTGCCGCAATTGAACGTTCCTCGCTTTGACGACATCGAGCGTCTCTATGGCTACGATTCCTTTCAGCGTTCGTTCAGTGACGATGGCCACGGCGGTGGACGGCTCATCCCTCGCCTATTGTACGCTATGAAGAAAGACGGTGGTCTTTATTCACCGCCACTGTCGTACCTTGACGCGGTTTGGATCTGTGCGACCCATCCCGATCGCGCCCGGACCATTCGGCTGTTCGACGAGTGCTGGCGGGTGGTCAGCGCGCTGGCGAATCAGACGCCGTGGGAGCTCTACAGTCATGGCATGTCCGTCGAAGCACGGCTGGACGAGATATTGGCGGGCAATTACCTTCTCCGCAGCAGTGCTCGCCCAACGGCAGGCTGTATCCGTCTGGGCTGGCAGCATCGCGTGTATGGTCGAGCCGTAGTCACGATCCTGGCCGTTCTCGCCCGGAAGGCCGAGAAGGGTCAGTGGCCGGCGTCGTTGGGCGATCTCGTCGCGGAAGGATATCTGCGCGAGATCCCGATGGACCCCTACAGCAATGAGCCACTCGTCTACAAGGTGACAGAGGACAACTTCGTTCTATACTGCGTGGCCGAGAACTTCCGCGACGACGGGGGAGATAACGTTGAGTGGGATGAGAGTGCATCAGGCGGCGACCGTGTCTTCTGGCCTGTCGACCTGAGCTATTAGGCCGCCCGCGCTCTGTCAGTTCGGTCCAAGGAATTTACCTGCCTCTGCGGAGAGCGCCTGCGGTCACGGCGATGGCCTGCCTCAATTCGTCCGGGGCCAGCACGGCTATCTGGCCGTTGAGGAACAACACGACGGATTTTCCCTCGTGAACGGGCTCGGGTTCGTAGACCAGCACGTTGGTGGGTGGCATGTCATTCCTCTGGCCGGGGATGTAGACGTACGTCGGCGTGTTCGGCTCGCTACAGCGAAAGAGGCGTGAATCGCCGCAGTAGGACACCAACTCCTGCTGAGAGGACGGGAACTTCTCGTTCTCCATCGCATAGACTTGCAGAGTCTGGTAGATCGAACGCATGTTCATCTGGCACTTCATGGCCGAGGCCTTGTGGCTGGTATCTATCAGGACCTCGCTGTACTGCTGGCCGGCCTGGCCGAACTGCTTTATGATCCACAAGATGCTGAAAGCGAGCAAGCCGAAGAAGATCACGGCAGTGATGATGTTGATAATTGTCCCGCCGCGCATCCGGCATGTGCTCTCGCCCGCACGTCTGCACGGAACTCTCGGCGATTCTGGGCTAATAGACATAGCTGCACCTTTCAAGTGACACAGGACCCTACGCCCTTGCGGACCTACGTGTTCATCCATGCTACGACTGGGACACGCATGTCGTCAACCGCAATCGATCACTGAAAACATCTCGCCTTCGCCACGAGTACACACCGCAATCGCGGGGTGTAGTTGCAGGCTCTTCCCGCTGATTCGGTCGGAATGGATCGGGCCGGTCGAAGGCATGTGCGGTCGGATATCGACTGCCGGTGCACAATCCTGTTATCGCCGCGAGGGAAAAGTGCCGATGTGATTATGGTCGTGCAGTACATGATGCCTGTTTGAGCCGAGGGCAACCCAATGCCGTATAGAAGCATGACTGTCAAGGAACTGGCCCAGATGCTGGGCGCCGATACGCGCCGGCTGGAACGCATGGCCGAGCGGGGCGAGGTCCCATGCCAGAAGGTTGGGGGGCAGTTGCGTTTCAATCGGGCCGAGATCACCGAGTGGCTGCAACAGAACATGGCCACTATGAACGGCAACCATCTGGCCGAAGTGGACGCCGGGATCGGCGCGCACCGGCAGAGGCAGCAGGACGAGCCTGTCATCAGCCCGTTGCTCAGGCCGGAAGCGGTTGCCGTGCAACTGAAGTCACGGGGCAAGAATAGTCTCCTGAGGGAATTGGTGGGCTTGGCCGGCAAGACCGGCCTCGTATACGACGAGCAAGCCGTGCTGGAAGCCATTGTCGCGCGTGAGGAGTTGTGCAGCACGGCGGTTGAAGGTGGCATCGCCATCCCGCATCCGCGCCGCCCTCTGCCCTACGACCTCGGGGCGCCGGTCCTGGTTGTCGGCCGGACCGGGCGCGGCATTGTCTTCGGCGCTCCCGACGGCAAACTCACCGATTTGTTCTTCTTGATGGCCTCGCAGGACGACCGCCATCACCTGCACCTGCTGGCCCGCCTGTGTCGGATGCTCCACGACCAGGAGTCTCTCGATCAGCTCAGGGCCGCCGAAACCGTAGAAGAGATGATCGAGCTGTTGAGGACCCGCGAGCGGGAGGTCCTCGCTCATTCAGCTTGAGCGGGCGTCCTGGGCCATTTATTCGGACGTTACGGCGTTGCGCGCTACTGGCGTGCGAAAGAGTAAATGTTGTCGGGCCGCATAGTCGATGACTATAGAGAGACTGATGTTGAAAGACTCGACGGTGTCCAGGTAGAATGCTGCCAGGATTTGAGTTCTCAGGACGAATATGGTTGTCGCTCGCACAAGCCGTTGTCTGGCGTACGTGTCATGCCTTCTCTTGCTCCTCGTGGTGACGGCCGGATGCATGACCGACCTGACGGTGGGAAGGGACTACGGAGAGCCTCCGATCTGCGAAGTCCACGCCAGCGTAATGACCAAGCAGAAGGTGCCGGTCATTTCCGGGTACGATCTCTACGGACCCGAATGGGCGGCCGCTATGCACGAGCTGTTTCCCCATTGCGACAGCCCGCGCCGCTGGGAGGGTGATGTGGCCGTCTACGGGGAATGGGCCCTTGACTACGTTTGCCCCGAGTGCAACAAGGCCCGCGACGCCTGGTTCGTTGAGACGAAGCCCGACATCGCCAGGGCCAAAGGAATCATCAAGTAGACGCTGAGCTCCTTTCGAATTGCCGCCCCGAGCGCGGTCAAGAGGTCCGGCTCAAAAGGACCTGCGACGAGGCTATTTCTTCCTTAGCGCCAGCGTGTGGATGGTGCGTTTGTCCTTGATGTATTTCCGCTCGTAGTTGGTGCCGGTCAGCTCACCTTCCGCAGCGCCGGCGGGCCGGACGAATTCCGTCGGCTCAAGCGCGTGCCGGCAAGCCGTCGCCACCTCCTTCATCTGCTCGAAGTACTCGACATGGTCCGTCGCGAGTCGGATGTCCCCTCCACGCTTGAGACAGCGGATCAACGTTGCCATGTTCGATAACTGGATGAGCCGTCGCTTGTGGTGGCGCTTCTTCGGCCAAGGATCGGGGAAGTAAATGTGAAAGCAGTCCACCGATTCGGCGGGCACGGCCTCGGCCAGGAAGGTCGCAGCGTCGGTGCGGATTATGCGGACGTTCGTCAGGCCCCAGCGCCCGATGCGGTCCACCGCATGCCGGTAGAACCTGCGCGCCCACTCGATACCGAGGAAGTTCACATGCGGCTGCGCTTGTGCCTCGTGAACGAGGAAGGTCCCTTTGCCGGAACCGATTTCAATATGAACCGGGCCGGGACGTCCGAAAATCTGGGCAAGATCGATCCGACCGATGACGTCTTCCGATCTTAATGCTGCCGAGGCGTATTTTCTCAGTTCGTGTCCCATCATTCTGATGGTGTGCAAGAGCGTAATTCCCGCAGCAAATAGTAGGTTTTGCAAGGTCCATTATACAGACAAATCGCAATCGAGTGAAACGGCAAATAAATTTCCAGTACCACCGTTACTAAAGTGCGCTCAACGGGCACACGATTAGTGAAGAGAAGACGTGAACTCTTTTGTGGGTGACGCGTATTCTGGGTAGAACCGGAATCGCTGGTGCCCGGAAAGGGAGTATAGGGATGATACTTCAAATGGTCAGGGCCAAGCGCAGGCAGGTTCTCGTCGATATCAACACGCAAAGGGATTTCATGTTGGCCGATGGCGGTGCCTGTATCAGAAATCATCGGCGGGTGTTGGCGCACATCCGCCGCATGATGGCCTGGGCCAGACGCCGGGATATCCCCATCATCTCCACCTGCGAAGTCTACGCTGCCAACAATGGTCACAACGGTGAGCCGAAGTACTGTATTGACGGCACGCTCGGCCAGAGGAAGATCGCTTACACCCTTGTGCCGAATCGCATCACCTTCCCGGCCGACGGCAGCACGGATCTGCCTCGTGACATGCTCCGGCGCTACCAGCAGGTGGTTCTGCACAAGCGGTGCATGGACCCGTTCGACGAGCCGCGGATCGACCGTTTGCTGAGCGAGCTCTGTGCGGCCGAGTTCATTCTGATCGGCGCCTGTGCCGAAGGCGCGGTGAAGGCCGCCGCCTTGGGCCTGCTGCAAAGGGACAAGCGCGTGGCCGTCGTTGTGGATGCCGTCGGGTACCATGAGAGCCGCGAGGCGAAGATGGCGTTTCGGAAGATGGAAGCGAAAGGAGCGCGTCTCATTGAAACGCGGCGACTGGCCGGTTCGTCACATTTGCGCCAAGTGGGTCTGTGCCACTGTGAAAGCTGTCAGCGCCTTGGCCTGAAGACAGGCGTCAACGGCTCCGAAGAGAGTTAAGCCCACGCGTCACCCCCTGCAGCGGCGCGATGTCCTGCGTCTCCGCATCTCAAACGCAGAATGCTGCATTTGGGCTATGCACTTGACTCCAGCAGCCACTACATGTAGTGTATGGGGGCATGGAAGATTACCCGAGGACTCTGCTGGAATTTGAAG
>JAFGJR010000336.1 GCA_016928975.1 Sedimentisphaerales bacterium
CCGGCGAACCAGGGCTTCTCATGGATGTCCTGACTGCCGGCCTCAACGAACCAATAGGAGCCAAGCGTGTTCCCGTAAACATCGTTGTATCTACTGGCGGCGGTGGCGCGGTAACCACTCAGTCCCCACCCCAGGTTCTGCACGATCACGCTATTGACCACCGTGCCGCTCGTCCCGTCGCCCATGAAGATGCCATCGTTCCCATTGCCGACGATCGTGCAGTTTCTCACGAGCCAGGACGTGTACACTTCGTCACAGGCGACACCGCATTTCTTGTTGCCCGAGACGATGCAGTTCACGAGACTGCCCGGCGCGCGGCGTTGGTTGTATGCGCCATGGCCGGCATTTTGCCTGATGGTGCTGCGTACTACCTGCCCCCAGCAGTTGTGGATGCCGTGCTCTCCATTGTTGGCAATGAGGCAATCCTCGACCTTCCCCCCACAATTCCGTATTCCGATTGTGGAGTTGGCTTGAACAATGCTCGCGACGACGGTCGGACTTGCGTGGGCTTCCACAACGGGTGGGTTGGCGTATGGCCCGTCAATGCCGGCTGTGTTCGCGCGTATGACGCATCGCTTGATCACGGGTCGAGTGTGGCCGCCCTGGCAGTAGACGCCCACCTGGCCGTTTGTGATGGTGAATCCATCGAGCACCGAGAAAGGCGTCTCGGCGTTGTTGAACGTCACGACGTTGCCCGCACCGTCGCCGTCGAGCACGGTCGCGCCGACAACATTGGGATCGTTAGGATCGGTGCTCGCCGCCGAGATAGCCTTGCCAAAAAAGTTGATATGCTCGTGGTACACTCCGGGAGTGACGACGATGGTGTCGAAGTCCCATGCGGCGTCGATGGCATCCTGGATCGTCTTGAAGGCCGTCGGGTCGTTGGGGTCCACGCGTAGGGTGTCGGCTGTCGCCCACGTGAACGTGAAAGCCAGGACCACAAGGGCACTCGCCAACCGGGTTCTCGTGCTTGCTGACATCATCATTGCACCTCCTTTGGGGCCGAAGCGTGTGCGTCGGCCGGGGCCAAAGTTGTACTCTCCTCCGGAGGGACTGTGAACTGCCCTCGACCTGGGACGAGAGCCCAAAATGATATCCACAGTATACACGGAGGTTGGCCACGCGCCTATTGTGGAAACTACGTATTTTCTCAAGAAATCTACGACCGTTGTGGATATACTCGACCTGCGATTTGGGCGTGCAGGCAGGGCCGTTTGGCGGTATGATGGACGCACTACGACGCGTGTATCGTGCTGCGTAGGGCAACGGGGTCGATTGAGGGGTGCCGGCCATGACTTGTGCAGATACCAGACGACGGCGCAGCCGGTTCCTGGCGGCGCTCCTTGTAGTGGCGCCCGTGATGCTGGGTGTCTTCGGGCTGGCTCCGGGCGGCTGTCCGGCGAGGGAGCCGCAGGACAAGGCGGCCTCGGCGGACCGGACGACCCAGGCCGACAAGCCGGCAGAGGCAGCGGGGCGTAACCATCCCGCTTTTGGCGAGCAGCGGGAGCAGCGTGTGGAGATGGTGCAATGGCAGATCGAGGCGCGGGACGTCAAGGACCCCAATGTTCTGAAGGCGATGCGATTGGTGCCGCGACATGCCTTCGTGCCGACGGGGCAGCGGGCTCACGCCTATGCAGATCAGCCCTTGCCCATTGGGCATGGACAGACGATCAGTCAGCCTTACGTCGTCGCGTTCATGACGGAGGCGTTGCGGCTCAATCGCAACTCGATCGTCCTGGAGATCGGGACCGGATCGGGCTATCAGGCGGCTGTAGCGGCAGAGATTGCCAAAGAGGTCTATACGATTGAGATCGTTGAACCTCTGGCACGGTCGGCCGCCCAGTTGCTCGATGATCTCGGCTATACGAACGTTCATGTCAAAGCAGGCGACGGCTATTATGGCTGGCCGGAGAAGGGGCCATTCGACGCAATCATCGGCACCGCCGCGGCCGAGCGGATTCCGCGACCCCTGATAGAGCAGTTGAGAAACGGCGGGCGCATGATTCTGCCGGTCGAGAGCACCCTCGGCTTTCAGCACCTGATCCTCATAACGAAAGACGAACGGGGCGAGATTCACCAGGAGAAGGTGATGCCTGTGCTGTTCGTGCCCATGACCGGCGAGGTCCAGCGGCCTGACCGTCTTGAGTTTTGAGTTCCTAGTTTTGAGTTTCGAGTTCCGGAGGACTAACTCAAAACTCATGACTCAAGACTCACAACTCAACATTTGTGTATAATATCCATGCCGATTGGCGGCGAAACGACGTACCGATCGTACGAGGTGGTTGGATTGAAGTGGACTCCTGGAAAATGGAGATTAGGCTTATATTATTTAAGGAAATCAGCTTTGAGATTTCCTTGAATAATCCGCCCGAATCGTTGCGTCCGTGGAGATGCAGGATTGTGGATCGCCGCCGTTTCGGAAGGAAAGATCAAGAAAACGATCTTTCCTTCCCAAAGTAAGCCTAATCTCCATTTTCCAGGACTCCTATATTGAGGATAGGCCCGGCTATGCGAGTTCTGGTGACAGCGTTTCTCTTGTGTTGCAGCAATGTGTTCATGACGTTTGCCTGGTATGGGCATCTGAAGAATCTGGCGAATCGGCCGTGGTTTCTGGCCGCCGTCGTGAGCTGGGGCATCGCGTTCTTCGAGTATATGCTCCAGGTCCCCGCCAATCGTATCGGCCACCACGCGCTCAACGTGGGCCAGTTGAAGATCCTTCAGGAGGTCATCACCCTGACGATCTTCGTGCCGTTCTCGATCCTGTACATGAAGGAGAGAATCCGTCTGGACTATCTCTGGGCCGGCCTGTGCATCCTCGGCGCCGTCTTCTTCGTCTTCCGACAACGCCTCTTCGGAGCTTGACTGCCCACTTGCCCGGCGATTACGGTTGTGGTATATTGAAGGCTGTTCGTAGTGCCCCCGTGAGGGCATCTTATGTAGCCCAGCCGCCCTCGGCTGGGATCACCCCCGGGGGCGGGGGTGCTACATGGTTTCGGAGGGTATCAGGCATGAGAGGCACCGGGGTCGTGGTTGTGACGCTGGTCGTGGCGGTCGGGATGAGCGCTGCGCGGGGCGAGGATATCAAATTCGACTACACCCTCACCACCGACAAGAGCCGGTACACCGTCGGCGAACAGGTCCGCTGGAAGCTCGACGCCTGCATCCAAGGCCCCACACGCGGGATCAAGGACCTCAATGTCAGTCTCCAAGAATCCAGGGGCGAGGAGATGGGGAGTCCTTTGACGGAGACCTTCCCGGTTAAGGGTTTCCCAGGGTTGTACGCGAGTGCGTATATTCCTGTGGACTACTACCAGAACCCAAGGATCGACAGCTACTTCAGCTATAAGAACTACTTCGGGGTATCGGCGGGGACTGGGAGCGGGGGCGTAGTCTCGGGTCTGGGGGCCTCGCAGTTTGTCGGGCCGGAAGATAGCACGAACTTCCCCAAGGCCTTGGACAAGACCGGCGGGGAATTCTGCGAAGGCACGTTCACGGTCACCCAGGCGGGATCGCACGCGCTGACCGTTACGCACGACTCGGGCTCCGTCTGGCTGAACGAGCAGGGGGATTTCGGCCAGTTGACCGCGGCGGTCGTGTCGCCCGCGAACTTTGAAGTCGCCCCTGTGGTCTGGCTGCCGCAAGTCAGGACGGAGGCGGCCGCATGGATGTTGGAGACCCGTGCCTTTGTGACGGCCAGCCTCCTCGACAACGGGGGACAGCCCTGCAAGATACGGTTCGTCTACTGGAAGGAGGGCGGGCCCCAGCTCGAAACGCAGTGGTACTGCTGTCTCGAGCAAGCCGGCTACTCCGAAGTGATCGAGAACCTCGAACCCTGGACGACCTATTCCTACCGGGCCGAGGCGATGAACGACGCCGGCCTGGCCGCCGGCGATGTGCTCACCTTCAAGACTCGCGGCGGCCCTGCGTATGATGGCGACTATGTCCAACGCAACGCCTACTGGGACTACACCATCACCGTCACCCCAGCCATCAGTGAGACCCCCCCCACAACGATCTTGCAGGTTGGCGACGTGGTCCACTGGAAGCTCGCCGCCCACGTCGTCGGCCCCACCCGTGGGATCGAGTCGTTCCAGGTCAGCCTCATCGAAAGCCGGCGCGAGAAGATGACGATCCTGCCGACGGCCCAAGTCCCCACCTGGATCTATCCCGGAGTATATGTCAGCAACTTCTACCTTGACCACAAAGTCTACGGCTATTTCACCTACAAGAACTACTTCCAGGCAGCAGGGATTACGGGCGGACCTGGGGTCATTGGCGCGGGTGCGAGCCATTTCGTCCGTCCGACGAACGTGGGGATCTTCCCGAACGCCCTGGACAAGACCGGCGGGGACCTCTGCGAAGGGTGGTACACGCTGACAAAGCCGGGGTTCCATGACCTCGACACGATCCACGGAGGCGGCACCGTCTATCTTGACGACGACGGAAACACGCAGAGTCTGCGAGGGAATGACGGCAACGCAATTACTTTCTACGTCTCGCGTCTTCCGATGGAGGGATTCTCCGGCGACGTGAGCGTCCTAAATGTGATCGGGCAGCAGATGGGCCGGACGGGGTGCTCCAACGCGAACAACTGGTGCGACGGCGCGGATTTCTACCGGGATGGCCAGGTCGATCTTCTCGATGCCGCCAACTTCTTCTTCTACTACGCCGGCGGGCAGATCGACGTGATCGACGATATGTATACCTACCAGGACGTGCTCATACCCGGGGAGCCGAACCGTCCGGAGCGTCTGATCGTCCTCGGGACCGGCGGAGGCGATTTCGAGATCGGCAACGACAGTCTCGTCTTCAGCGCCGACGACCTGGAGCAGGGAGAGGAGCTCTGGCAGGTGAATCTCAAGACGAACGAGTCGAGCGTCTCCGAGTTGGTGCCCGGCCTACAGGGCTCCTACCCCCAGATGTTCACACGCGTTGGGACCCAGGTGTACTTTGTCGCGGTCACTCGTGAATACGAGAACGAGTATTACTGGGGACTCTATCGGTTGGATCCAAACGGCCATGCGCCCACTCTGATCAAGGACAGTATCTGCGCCGAATGGGTTCGGTACAAGACACCCCCGACCTGGACGGTCATGACCTCGTTCAACGGGCGGCTGATCTTCACTCAGGTATACCGCGATCTCTACTCCAGCCGCGACATCTGGTCGCTTTGGCAACTGGACGGGGGTACGCAAGCCGTCAGTCAGATCGCCGACTTGGGGTCGACAAGGATCGAACAGTGCGTCGTGAATGACGGTCGGATCTGTTTCGCGACCGCAAGGTATACGGAGTACGTCGGCTGGAAGTACTCCCTGTCCTGCTGGGATGGGGTCCGGTACGCTGTTCAGCGGGACGATTTACCAGCTTGTCCGTCGAGCCTGACGACGTTGGGAGAACGCATCTGTTTCAAGGCCGGCACCGGCCTCTGGGCCTCGGATGGCACAACATCGGGCACCCTGCAAATCACGAGCAACCTCGCCATCGCAGCGGGTAGTAGCCGCGAGCCCTTTGTGGTAATGAGCGGGTGGGCGTTCTTCGACGCCTTCGACGCAGAGGGCGGGACGGAGCTCTGGAAGAGCGACGGGACGGCCTCGGGCACGATGCGGGTGGCGGACCTGGCGTCCGGGACGGATTCCTCGCTGCCGCAGAACCTCACGGCCACGTTCGACACGGTGTACTTCACGACGCGGACCGACGCGAACGACACGCTGTTGTGGAAGAGCGACGGCACGGCGGCGGGTACGGCTTCGGTCGCGAGTTTCGTGTCGGCGGACGACAAGGCCCCGCGCCTGCACAACTTCACGGGCTTCGCCGACCGGCTGTATTTCCTCGTGGATGACGTGCTGTGGATGTACAGGAACGGGACGGTTGCGCCGGTGGAGGAGACGGCGTCGCTGAAGGTCCTGCAAATCACCCGCGTGGGGGACAAGCTGGTCCTGGTGGTCGACGCCGGCCAGAACGGACAGGCGGTCTGGGTCTTCGCCCCGGAGGACTGACAAGCGTCTCACCGCAGAGGCCCCAGCGCGGCCTGCGGCCGCAACCCAATCGACCATAGCCGAAAGAAACGAAAGAAAGCGAAAGGAATGTAGCCCAGCCGCCCTCGGCTGGGGAGCCAACGAGACACAGCCGAGGGCGGCTGTGCTACAAGGCGTTCTTCTCTTCTTTGCGTCTCCTTTCGTTCTTCTCGGCAGAGCATGCTTTCTGAAAAAGCAAGATACGGCGCCTTTGCAGTGCGGAGGGTCGGGGTGGGAAAACCCGTTGTCGGTGGACACCCCGGCAGGATCGTGCGGGTGGGATTTTGCACGAAATGTTCTTTGATGGTGTGCGTCTATGTAGGAGGTACCTTCACTGAGGGCGGATTGGCGGGAGGCGGGTCGATAAGGTGTTGGGGATGGGAGGTACTATGAGCAAGGTTATCCGGACGTGGACGTTGGCGAGTCGCCGGCCTGCGCGGATGCTCCGGATGGTAGGGCGCGATCTCTGGCGTCAGTGGCGAGTAACGGTCTTTGTCGTCCTGTTCGTCGTGGTGCCTGTAAAGTCCAGCCTGGCGGACTGGAACTGGGTGCCGACCGGGTCGATGAATCCGACGATCCTGGAGGGCGACCTGGTCTATGTAGACAAGCTCGCATACGACCTTCGGTTCCCGCTGACATTGCATCGTTTGGCCCGGTGGTCCGAGCCGCAACGGGGCGACGTGGTCGTCTGCCTCTCGCCCGATGACGGCACACGACTGGTTAAGAGGGTCATCGCCCGGCCTGACGATACCGTCGAGCTTCGCAACAACGTTCTGCTGTTGAACGGCCGGCCTCTCGCCTACGACAAGGCGGCTGTGGACTACGCGGGGCGACTGCCTCACAACCTCCCCGGCAAGTGCATCGTCGCCATGGAGAATCTGGACTCGACAGTCCACCCGGTGCTCAGCATTCCCGCGATTCGCGCGATGCGCAACTTCGGACCCGTGACGGTCCCGGACGGACACTACTTCGTCATGGGCGACAACCGGGACATCAGCCGCGACTCGCGATTCTTCGGCTTCGTGCCCCGCAAGGCGATCCTCGGCAAGGCGCGGGCCGTCATTCTGTCGTTCGACATCACCGACAAGTACCAGCCCCGATTCGGAAGGTTCCTCTCACGATTGCGGTAGTCCGTACTGTCTTGCGGCCACGTGGTGAAATCACGGCTCCACATTCAGCAGATCTCCTATTTGCGGAACAGCCGTCCACCCATAGAATCGTGAAATGCTCTATGTTTCGCTGTCCATCTTGGTGGTGCTCAACGCCGTATGGCTGGCGATGGTGCTGTTCGGCATCCCCGGCAACTGGCTGATGATCCTCTCCACCTGTCTATTGGCCTGGTGGACATGGGACCAAGCGGTGTTTTCCGGCTGGACGCTCATTGCGATTACGGCTCTGGCGCTTGCCGGCGAGTTGGTCGAGTTTCTGGCCGGCATGCTCGGTGCCCGAGGCTCCGGGGCAAGCTGGCGAGCGTCCGTCGCGGCCGTATTCGGAGCGATCCTCGGCGCCCTCTTCGGGACCTTCATGATTCCGGTCCTCCTTCTCGGCACGGTGCTGGGCGCATCCGTCGGCGCGGGGCTGGCCGTGTGGGCAATCGAGGTCTCGCGAGGAGAACGTGCCGAACACTCGCTTCGTCGCGGCGTCGGCGCGGGAATCGGTCAATTCGTCGGTATCACGAGCAAGATCATACTCGGCCTGATAATCTGGGTTATCATTGCGGTCGCCGCCTTCTGGCCGTAGACGTCTTTGTCCACGTGACGCTGCTTGGAGTGGATTGTCCAAGAACGCCGCACAGACTCCCGGCGCACATGATACGAGATGGGTAGGAGACGAACAACAGGATGCGTGTGGAGTTGTCCCACGACGCTTCACCTCGACGAGCTTCAGGAACTCAAACAGGTGTGGTTGGAGTATCAAAGCGACGTGTGCTATCTTGATTGATGAACCGAGGCAGCACATCTCCTGTGGGCGGCGGAGGTCTCCGTCTATGTTTCTATCTGGCCTGCGGAGGTCGCCTCTCGGCGGAACCAACCTCGGTCTGCGCGTCTGGTTAGAGCTACTTCTCCGTGCGGCCCAGAGAGTCTTGGGCGATATGCAGGGCCGAAGTGTTCGATATGAGTCCCGCGATCAGTGTTGCTTGGATGATCTCTCCATCGGTGGCGCCGGACTTCCTGGCCCGCTTGCTGTGAGCGGCTGTGCATTCCGGGGATTTCAGGGCCACAGCCGCTGCAAGGGCGACGAGAGACCGCTCCTTGTCGCTCAACGGGCCGCCTTCGAGAACCCCCCGTCCATAGGCCATGAATCTGGGCAGGAGGGTTTGTCTCTCGCTCATCAGACGCAGCGCCTTCGGAACGAACCCGTGTTCCCGTTCAAGTTGAGAGAGGATGTTCCGGGCCTCCATGTCTGTGGCCGCAGGCTGTTCCTCATGCCCCCGTGACGAGCCTACCAGAATCGCACCGGTCAGTCCGATCAGGCAAATCGTCATTCCTGTCAGTGTCTTCGTGTTCATTGATCTTGTCCTCCCCGTTTGTCTGATTGGCTGTCAGGCTTCTGCCGTCCGAGGGACCTGCATGGTGTGCAATCCCGCTTGTCGCCTTCGATTGCCCCTGCGCAACAACAGTTTTGCTCTCTCGGTTTCACTTGTCTACAACACATACGGCACCTTCCTTGAAGGAGTAAGCATATAAGCACCAACTTATGTGTCCGTGCAAAAAAAACACGCACAACACGTACGTCATGAATTGCCTTTCCCGAGCATCTTGGCGATCCGGGTTGCGTACAGGTCAAGCTGGTCCTGTCGCACGGAGTAGTGGATGAAGCTGCCTTCCCGCTGGCCTTTCACCAGACCCGCTTGCCGAAGCACCCGCAAGTGCTGAGAAACGGCGGGTTGACTCACGCCCAACCTCTTGGCCAGCGCATTGACACACAAGGGCCGTTCGCCTCTGAGCAACTGGAGCAGTTGCAGGCGCGTTGGGTCCGACAACGCTTTGAAGGCTTCGACGAGTTCTTCCAGGGTGCTCATTGTCGTGTCATCCAATCAGTTAGCACATGCGAATATACTAATGCGTCCTTCTTCCCATGTCAAATGGCATTTCGTCCGGATTTTCAGTTTTTTGTCTGAGCAGGAGGGCCGGCGGGGAGACTCGTGCCCAAACACAAGATCACGCACTGTGGTATAATGGTCTGATGATGCGCAGAGTAATGAAAGCAAGCTCTCTATTGCCAACGACGCGGGAGGAGATACGCGGCAGGGGTTGGGAGCAGGTGGATATCATCCTCGTCACGGGCGATGCGTACGTGGATCATCCCTCTTTTGGCGTGGCGATGATCGGTCGCTGGCTCGAGAAGCTGGGCTATCGCGTGGCGATACTGCCTCAGCCGGATTGGCGCGGCATCGATGCATTCCGGTCGCTCGGCGCGCCAAGGCTGTTCTGGGGGATCACGTCGGGCTGCATCGATTCGCGGCTGAATGATTACGCGTCGATGGGCCACCGCAGAGGAGCCGATGTCTACAGTCCGGGCGGCGCGATCGGCCTGAGGCCGACCCGGCCGTTGCTGGCCTACGCAGCACGGGCTCGCGAGGCATATCCGAATGTGCCAATCATCCTCGGCGGGCTGGAAGCCAGCCTGCGACGGCTGGTCCATTACGATTACATCTCGGACAAGATGATGCGATCCGTGTTGGTGGACGCCAAGGCGGACATGCTCGTCTTCGGCATGGGCGAGTTGGCGATTGCAGAGATCGCCCGGCGACTCAATAACGGGGAGCCTGTCAGCGCCATGACGAACATCGCCGGCACGGCGTACAGAGTGCTGCGGGATACGCCAGTGCCGGCGGACGCAGTGCGCCTGCCCTCGCTGGCGCAGCAGACCGAGAACAAGGCCCTCGTCATGGAGGCCCAGGAACAATACCAGCGCGCTTGTAGTGTGCCCGCAAGGGCATTCTGTGTAGCCCAGTCGCCCCCGGCTGGGATCACCGCCGAGGGCGGCGGCGCCACATGTGGTGGTCGGCCTGTCGTGCAGGATCAGGACCCAGGGACTATCGTCGTGATGCCTCCGGCGCGGTCATTGACTACAGGCGAGCTTGACGCTTTGTACGACCTGCCGTTCACGCGTCGATGGCATCCGCGATATGCGAGTTGCGGCGGAATTGCCGCCCTGGAGCCGGTGGAGTCCTCGATCACCACGCACCGGGGCTGCTACGGCGGCTGCTCCTTCTGCTCGATCTACTTCCACCAGGGCAAGGAGATCGCCTCGCGCAGCACTGAGTCGCTGCTGGCCGAGGCCGACCGGCTCAGCGCGGATGCACGCTTCCGAGGGACGATCAGCGATCTCGGCGGGCCGACCGCCAACATGTACGGCACCAACTGCACGAAGGAGCAGGGGTGTTCGCGTCCGAGCTGCGTGTTCCCGTCGCCCTGCAAGAATCTGAGCCTGGACTTCGGGCCGTTGATGGAGATGACGGAGGCGTTCGTCCGCTGGAAAGGCGGCCCGCGAGGCAAGCATGTCTATGTGGCATCGGGCATTCGGCACGATCTGGCCTTGCACAGTCCGGGGTACCTTGATCTGCTCGTCGGGCATTTCGTGGGTGGGCATCTGAAGGTCGCGCCGGAGCACTACTGCGACCAGGTCCTGCGTTTGATGGGCAAACCATCGTTTGCGTCGTTCGAGGAATTCGAGAGCCGATTCGACGAAGCCTGCCGCCGTGCCGGCAAGGAGTTCTACCTTGTGCCCTACTTCATCAGCGCCCATCCCGGCTGCACGCTCGATCACGCCGCCAGGCTGACCGAGTATCTCGTCTCGCGGTCCTGGCAGCCTCGCCAGGTGCAGGACTTCGTCCCGGTGCCGCTGACTCTGTCCACAGCCATGTACGTCGCCGGGCAGGACTCCGCCGGTCGCAAGATCCATGTCCCCAGCGGCCGCCGCGAGAAGCGCCTCCAGGCGGCTCTGCTTCAATACTACCGCGAGCCCAACGCCAGGCTCATCGCCGAATACCTGCAATCCGGCGGCCATGCCGAGCTACTGAAGGACTTGCGCCGGCTGTGGTCGAGCAATCGCCGACGCAGGAGACATGGGAAGGGAACCTCATAGGATATGGTGCTGGGAATGCTTGAACGAGGCGGCGTGGAGGAATGGGCGGGACCAATTGGCCTGGTGATCCACCACAGTCTGCTGCTATTCGCCGTGGTCAATCCAGTGGGAAATATCCCGGTGTATGCCGACCTCACACGCGACTTGCAGATGCGAGAGCGCAAACGCGTGATGAACCTCGCCGTTCTCACGGCCCTTGGCGTCGTCGTGGTCTTCACCCTGATCGGCGATTGGAGCCTGTCCTACCTGTTCAACGTGACCGTGGACGATTTGCAGATTGCCGGCGGCATCCTGCTGTTCATCATCGCGGTTCGCGGCATCATGCCACACGGGGATGCCTATCAGCACTCCAAGGACCGCATGATGGTCGCGGTGTTTCCCATCGCCTTTCCCATCATGGTGGGCCCCGGCGCACTCACAGTGACCATCATCACGACCCAGACCATCGGTCACGGCCTCATGGTCATCACGGCGGCGGTGACGTTCTTCTTTGTCTTTCTGATCGCGCGAAACGCCCACGCGTTGATGCGTCTGACCGGCCCCTATATCGGCATGATGATCGCCCGACTGCTGTACATCTTCCTGGCCGCCAAGGCGGTCGCCATGGTCCTGCACGGCCTCAGCGGCTTCCTCTCACAGTATCTGCCGCCTGTGCAGGCAGCCACAGGATCGCCGTAGACTCAATCGGCGCCCTGTTGGGACAGCTTGGCCCGCCACTTGGCGGCCTCGTCGGGTTTGGGCCACGATTCGCAGAGGGTCACAAGCTGCTTCAGGGAGTCAATGGTGTGGGGGTGGTTGGGGCCGAGCTTGGTTTCGCGGCCGTGGAAGGCTTCCAGCAGCAGACGCTCGGCATCCTCGTAGCGTGCTTGGCGCAGGTGCAGTACACCCAACTGGTGAACCGTCTCCAACGTATGGCGATGGTCACGGCCGAGCTTGACTTGCCTTGCTTCAAGGGCCTCCATCAGCCGCTTCTGGGCCTCGTCGAGTTCGCCTTGCTCTTGCCGGAGGATGCCGAAGTCGTGGATCGTCTTCAAGGTATCTGGATGATCCGGCCCCAGCTTGAGCGTCTGGCCCGCCAAGGCCCGTTCAAGGAGAGCCTCCGCTTCCCGGTACTGTTTCTGCATGATGCGTATGGTGGCCAATCCGTTAACGTGGCGCAAGGTAACCGGATGGTCTTCGCCCGGAAGGTTAACAGTGCCAAAGTCAATGCCCTGTTTGAACAGCTCCTCGGCGTCTTCATCACGGCCTTGAGCCAAACGTAGCAAGGCAAGCTCATGCATGCAGCGTCCCAAGGCGTTGCAGAACTGAACCTCTTGCTTCCACTCATCCATTTCGTGGCCTGCATTCAACGACTCGAGCAGCACGCGCTCTGCTTCCCCATATTTGCCTTGCTCTCGATAGATCTCACCCAGGTGGAGCCCATACCCTGCCCCGGGAGTCGCTTCGACCTTTGGACGCACCAATTGCTCGGCCTCTTCGTATCGCCCCAGTCCTGCATAGGTAACGCCCAGGTTGGCATTCCACACAAGCTCTTTCTTGGCCAGATTTCCGGATTTATCCTGAGAGACCTTCTCGATGACCTGTTTGTACAGAGGTTCTGCCTCCCGGTACCTGCCAGCATGGTAGTAAAACACGGCGAGCCAGTTCAACGCGATATTCGTCTCTGCGTGATTCTCGCCCAGTTGCTCCAAATAGAGGCTGTGTACAGGCTTCTGGTGATGCGCTGCAACTGCATACTGACCCAGGTCATAGTAGGTATAGGCCAGCTTGAAACGAATCGATGCCTCCGTCAGGGGCCGGTCCCGGAACTTCCCCTCGTCAAGCTTGGCTACGGCAGCATTCAGGACGTCGATCACTGTGGCCTCGCGACCCTTGATTGTGCTCGCTGAACCCAGAACGTTGTCGTTAAGAAAGTTCGTCACGAGCTGCGCTTCAGCGCGGGCTCGCTCGGCTCGGATGGCGAAGATCGTGGAGACCAGCACTCCCAAGACAAGCACCATCAGAACGGCGGCGATGCCACCTACCAAAATGCGGTTTCGTCGTACGAATTTCCGGAACCGGTAGATCGTGCTGGGTGGGCTGGCGAGGACCGGCTCGTTGCCCAGATGACGCCTGATGTCTGCCGCAAATTCCCCGGCGGAGGCATAGCGCCGCGTCCGGTCCTTCTCCATCGCCTTGAGCGTGATCCAGTCGAGGTCCCCGTGCAGGCGCCGGCTCAGTGTCCGCGCGTCCGTCCGACGCAACTGTGCCAGCTTGGCTGACTCCGCCGCCGAGATCGTGCTCAGTCGCGTGCTGGGCGTCTTCGGGTCTTCCTCGCGTATCGTCCGGCGAATGTGGTCGGGCCCACCGGCGCGCAAGCTCTGAGGCTCAAAGGGCAGCACGCCGGTCAGCAACTCGTAGAGCACAACGCCGAGCGAGTAGATGTCGCTTCGCGTGTCGATGTTCTGGCTGGTCATCTCCGCCTGCTCGGGACTCATGTACTCAGGCGTCCCGATCATCTGAGCGTGCTCGGTGACCAGCGTCCGGTCCGTCAGGGACTGGCTCAGGGCCTTCGCCACGCCGAAGTCGATAATCATCGGGATCGCATGGTCGCCTTCAATTGCGACTAGGATGTTGGACGGCTTGATGTCGCGGTGGATGATCCCTTTCTGATGGGCATGCTGGACCGCCTCGCAGACCGACAGGAGCAGTCGCAGGCGTTCTTCGACACTCAGCTTCTGCCGGTCGCAGTGTTCCGTGATAGGCACGCCCTTGACACATTCCATGACGAAGTAAGGCCGGCCGGTCTTCGTGGTTCCCGCATCGAACACGTGGGCAATATGGGGATGGTCCAGAAGGGCCAGCGCCTGGCGTTCCGCCGCAAAACGAGCGATCACCTGCTTGGTGTCCATGCCCGGCTTGATGACCTTCAGGGCCACCCGCCGCTTGACGGGCTGCTGCTGCTCGGCCAGGTAGACAATCCCGCACCCGCCTTCGCCCAGGAGGCTCAGCAGCTTGTAGGGCCCGATCTGCCCGCCCGGACCGGCGTCTCCGTTCCCATAGCCTGCCGTGGAGGCATTGGCGGACTGGTTGTCCGGACTGCCCTTGGTTTGCTCGGCGTCGCTCACGGGACACTCCTGTAATCACATGGCGCGGCTCCACATTGTAGAGTCCAGGCTGATGCCCGACAAGGCCAAAACCGTTGCACGTGCCCGTGTGGAGCGGCGCTGCGATGCGATTTGCCCGAAACCTGTTCGAGGGTGGCTACTTTTGCTGCTGGCTTCCTTTGGTCGCCTTTGCCTTCTTGGGCTTGGGAGCCGGTTGCTCGCTCTTTCGGACGGGCGTTGGGGTGCCTTTGACTTCCATCGGGATCGAGTAGAAGGAAGTTCGGGCGGTGATGAACAGGGTCTTGCTGTCCTTGCCGCCGAAGGTGACGTTGGACGGCCCTTCGGGGATCTGGATCTCCTGGATCTTCTCGCCTCGCCGGTTGTAGATGACAACAGCCTTGCCGGTCAGGTAGACATTGCCCTGGCTATCGATAGTCATGCCGTCGGCGCCTTCCGGCGCGAACAGTTGTTTGTTCGACAGCGTTCCATCTTCGTTGACCCTGTATGCGTAGGTCTTACCTGCACCGTGGTCGGCGACGTAGAGCCTCCTGCCGTTGGGCGTGCCGATCACGCCGTTGGGGCGGACCATGTCGCTGATCACACGGATCACTTTCTTGTGATCGGGCGTCAGGTAGTACACGTGCTCACCGTCCTGCTCCATGCCCTCGCGATTGCCGTACCGCGGATCGCTGAAGTACACGCCGCCTTTGGGATCGATCCACAGGTCGTTGAGGCTGTTGAATTTCTTGCCCTCGTACTTGTCCGCCAACACCGTGACTTCCCCCTTCGGCGAGATGGAGACCAGCCTCCGCTCGCCACCCTGGCAGGCGAGCAGGTTGCCATCCTTGTCGAAGTACAGACCGTTGGCGCCGCCGGAATTCTCCAAGAACGTGCTCAGTAAAGACGCAAGGTTTTGCGTCTCTACCCCATCCGGGACGGACCACTTGAGAATCCGGTTGTTCGGGATATCGCTGAAATACACGTTCCCCTGGGCATCGGCGGCGGGCCCCTCGGTGAACCGGAAATCCCCCGCCAGCTTCTTGACCTCGGCCCCCGGCGCCACGACATCGCCTTTCTGAGCGTAGCACGCGCCTGCTGCCGTCACGACGATCCACCCAACCACGAGCTTCTTTGCGATCATGAATATCCCCTTTCCTTTTTCCCCCAAGTCTACAGGCGCATCTGCTGGACTGCAAGCATCTTGCGCCCCAGTGCGCACGGTGGCTCATGGCCCGTGCGGATCGTAGTCGCATGGGCGCGGAACTCGCGCGTTGGCTCGCCGTCAAGTTGTCATCCACTGCCGCCTATGAGCGGTCCGTGCCCCTGGAATGCCACACGACGCGAGGCCGGGACCGCAGAAGAAGAGCCATGTCGCTGGCGATACGGCCCTGAGATTGGCTTTGTTTCGCAGGATCGCTCGGCGGCTCCTGTCCACGACTTGACACTTGACACTTCCCACTTGAAACTCCCTGCGCTTGGCTTTGTTTCGCGTTCGCAGGGGCAACCCCCTGTGGTTGCCCAGGATCGGCACCGGGCCCAGGGCGGGCACAGGGGCCCGCCCCTACAACGGCCTCGCCGCGGTCGATTGGCTTTGTTTCGCACGCCGGGTCACCGGCCATGTAGCCCAGCCGCCCTCGGCTGGGATCACCCCCGAGGGCGGGGGTGCTACAGGACAGTCCC
>JAFGJR010000337.1 GCA_016928975.1 Sedimentisphaerales bacterium
TGATGATCCTCAAGGACAGAGAATTCATCGGCAAGATCACCCAGCGAATCGAAGGCGGCGACAATGCTCCCGCGGCGGTGGCAGGCGTGGCGACCGACTACATGCGCGGACTTCTCGCCAGCAACAACGCGTACATGCGGGAGAAGATCAACGATATCGAGGACCTCGCCGTGCGCCTCATCAACAACCTGGTCCGGGAAGGCGAGGAGGCGAGTGTGTACAAGGACCACGTCGTCGTTACCCAGGGGCTCTTTCCTTCCGACCTGCTCAAGCTGGCTTCCGAAGGCGCCAGGGCGATTGTCCTCGTGGGCGGCGGCATCACCGCGCACATCTCCATTCTGGCCCGCTCGCTCGGCATACCCATGGTCATCGTCAACGCCTACGATCTGCTCAACCTGTCCGATGGAACACCGGTTCTGGTCGATGCCGAGGTGGGCAACGTCTTCATCGACCCGGACGATAGCGTAGTCGAACGGTTCAGCTCTCAACAGCGCGCCCGGCTGACGCTGAACGAGCAGAAGCTCTTGATGAAGCCCTTCACGGCGACCACCGACGGGGCCCGCATGCAGCTCCTGGCCAACATCAACCTGCTGTCCGATCTGAAACTGGCCTGTGAGCTTGACTGCGATGGCGTGGGCCTGTACCGCACGGAGTTTCCCTTCCTCATCCGCACGACGTTTCCCACGGAGGCGGAGCAATACGTCATCTACCGCAAGCTCGTCGAGTCCATGACGGACAAGCCCGTGACGTTCCGCACACTCGACGCCGGCGGCGACAAAATCCTGTCGTACTACCATGACATCCAGGAACAGAACCCGGCGCTCGGCATGCGATCCATACGCTTTTCCCTGCACAACAAAGGGATCTTCGTGGAACAGCTTCGCGCGATCCTGCGGGCGGGCGTCGGCGCCGACCTGCGAATCATGTTCCCGATGATCTCGTCCGTGGATGAGTTCCAGCAGGCCCGCGAGGCGGTGTACGAGGCTATCGAGCAGCTCGAAAAGCAAGGCATCGAGCACCACGAAAAGCCCAAGCTCGGAATCATGGTGGAGCTGCCGTCGGTCGTCGACCTGATCGGCGACTTCGCGCGCGAGGTGGAGTTCTTCTCCATCGGCACGAACGATTTCATCCAATTCATGCTGGGCGTAGATCGGACGAACGAGAGTGTGGCGGATTTCTACCTGCCGCACCACCCCGCCGTGCTTCGCGCCCTGAACAGGATCGTGCACAACGTCCTGGAGCACGGCCGGGAGATCTCCGTCTGCGGCGACATGGCCCATCAGCCTCAATACCTCCCCTTCCTGCTCGGCATCGGAGTCAGAGCTTTCAGCGTCGATCCGACCTACCTGCTGCGGACCCAGCAAGTCATCACATCCACGTCGCTGGGCTACGCACAGTCACTGGCTCGCTCCGTGCTCGCGCAGAGCCGTATCGGGGATATCGTCGCCCTCCTGCAAACGCAGACGACGGCCGACCTGAGGAACAGTTGATTGCAGCATGTGGCCGACGTGCGGGTCTACCCGGCTTTGATGTCGTAGCACATCAGCGCGTCGCCGTGGCGGATGTAGAGGCGTCCGTCGCTGATCGCGGGATGGGCCCAGTGTTCGCCACCGCCTTTTCCGACCTGGAAAGAGCTGGCCAATTCATAGCCATCCGGCTCGATCCTGATCAGGCCGACCTTGCCATTCTCGCCATAGCCGTAGAGCAGGCCGTCCACATAGATGACCGAGCCCTTGCCGACGAGCTTGTCCGAGAACGCCACTTTGCCGGTCGCCAGATCGAGGCAGATCCATCGGCCCCTCGTGTTGGCGCCATGGACCTTCCCGTCCACGATGACCGCACCGCCATGATGGATGTCCAGGGACTTCTCCGCCCACTTCTGCTCGACGCTCGCTCCGTCGGCGGAGAGGGCAAACCCGATACTGCCGTGCCGGTAGGCGTTGCTGACGAATATCATTCCGTCCTTGTAGAGCGGACTGACCGCCTGGATGTCGTAACTGACCCGGTGGGGAATCGTCCAATACACTTCGCCTGTATTGGCGTCGACACCGACGAAGGCCCTTTCCACCAGAGTCAAAATGAGACGGTTGCCTCCTCGCTCCACGAGCATGGGCGAGCAATAGGCGGACAACTGGCTGAGCCCCTTCGAAGTCCAGATGGTCTCGCCGGTCATTTTGTTGAGGGCCACTATCGTGGCGTCCTTGCCGCCCGGCGTGCAGATGGCCTTCTCCCCATCGATCAGCACGGATTCGGCAATCCCCCAGCGGAGGTTCCGGCCGCCGAACTCATCGAGGGTGTCCACATACCACACTCGCCGCCCGGTGGCGGCATCGTAGCAAGCGATGCGACCCAGGCCGCTCATGATGTACAGCCGGTCACCGTCAATCGTCGGTGTCGTCCGGGTGCCCGGGTAATTGCCGGACTTGTTCCACTCCGAGCCGTAATTGACTTTGTACTTGAGCGTGCCCTGGGAGTCGATGGCGAACAGGTAGCCTTGATCGCGAATCATCCCGCACGTGTAGACGACGCCGTCCACGATGGCGACCGACGAGAATCCCCTGCCCAGCCCTGTGCAGGACCATAGCTCCGCGGGTCCTTCCTGCGGCCATTGCTTCATCAACCCGGTCTCGGACGATGTCCCATCGCGAGCCGGGCCTCGGAATTGAGGCCAGTCCGCCGCCGACACCGGCGCAATGCCGATCAGAACGACGGAAAGAACGATCAAGACTCTTCTTGAAGGCTGCACAGGCAGTCCCCTTCGATGAATCTCAACAACGGTCCCTGGCGGAAGCTCAGGCCTTATGGGTTCCCGGCTTACGCTTCTTGTGGCCGGACCTCAGGGCGCGCTGGCGATTCAGAACCTTGCGCCCGCCTTTGGTGAGCCGACGACTGCGAAACCCCTGGCTTCTTCGCTTCTTACGATTGCTATTCCGATGGTTCTCCATACTCTCCTTTCACCTTCTCTGATACAGCGCGTAACACCCGTTGCGCACCACCCACACGAAAGCCCTAACAGATACCAAACTCGCTGGCCCATTTCAACGTCTTTTCGACAAATGAGGCGCAAGGTGTAAGGTGCGTGACTACGTTTCGTGGGGCCAAACAAGCGCGTAGGGTTCTTGAGTCTGCCGTTTTGGGCCAACCGGCATCGTAGGGATGCCGACCCCTTAGAAACATGCCGCTTGGCCTCAAAGCGATAGACTCCTGCCTCGCCAGAGGCAGCACGAGGACAGAACCACCCCACGAGAATTACTGATGATTGAATAGCCAACCGGACTATGGGACCGGTTTTGTCATTCCCGCGGAGCTTGTCCTCGACCTGATCGGGGAGCGGGAATCCAGTATCTTCCGTGGCTTTCCTGGACCCCCGCCTGCGCGGGGGTGACATCACCGCACGCACTTGACCGTTCAATCATCAGTAGTCGCACACTGCACGCCGCTGTCTGATGGCCGAGTCAATAGTCCTTGAACCGTCGCATCCACGCCGGCCAGTCCTCGGGTCGCACCCCGCCGGCCTTGGTCCAGGGGCCACGAGTGTCAAAGTAAGGATACCACTTGAGCGTCCAAAGCTCCTTGAGGCCCACCTTACGCACCGACCAATCCAAAAACAGATAGTTCACGCCGCCATTGTGACGGTTGATGCACAGACCCTGCCAAGGGGATGATGGCGTCGGTGGGGCGTCTTCATAGGGAGGAGGTCCGCACATATCCGCGCCGAGACTGCTGTACAACCCACCCATGTCGAACACCATGGGGATAGATGCATACGGCAAGGGCCTCCCGCCGGAGTCCCGATACTGGGCCCAGTTCTCGTCCGTCTCTCCCGTGGGCGGACTGGGCCCGCACCAGAAATGATTGACATCATAGCTCTGCGCGAAGATTCGCCCGTCAGGCCCCGTCCGCCACCATGCCGAGAAGGTACTCCCCAAGTTCCCCACGCCTGCCGTCAAAGGTTGCACCTCGCTCAATCGGGAAGCCGCAGGGCACACGTATAGATTGCGTGGAGCCAAATAGCGCCCCGTCGGTGCGTTCTGGCCTGCTCGCGTCGGATAGTAGGACGCACCTTCCTGGAAGACGAAGTAGAGGTCGTGAGCGATCGCCCCATCAAACCTGGCCGTGGCCTCGGTCTGGAAGAGCTGTCCCCATTGGCGTAGCTTTGCCTGGCAGCCTATGCTCATCGCCTGCTTGTGCA
>JAFGJR010000338.1 GCA_016928975.1 Sedimentisphaerales bacterium
GCGGACGCCTTCCCTTGGGTTGACCTGGAGACAAGCAGGGAAGAACTGAAACGGCGATATCTCGACCAACGATTCTCACTCGCCGGCGGAGGCGACGTCTCTTTCACCGACGAAACCCTGTTGCGGGCCGTCGTGAAGTATGGCCGTGCCATCTCCCATGCCGCCGCGATGTATCGGCACCTGGTTGCGAAGCGCGGCATCGGCAGCTTCGAGCTCGAGGTGTCCGTCGACGAAACAGATACTCCCACGTCGGAGGCGGAACACTACTTCATCGCCGCTGAACTCAAACGACTCGGCGTTCGATGGGTGAGCCTGGCCCCCAGATTCATCGGTGCATTCGAGAAAGGTATCGACTACAAGGGCGACCTTGGGGTCTTCGAGCAGTCATATGCCCGGCACGCGGCCATCGCCCGGACCCTCGGCCCGTACAAGCTCAGCCTGCATTCGGGCAGCGACAAATTCTCCATTTATCCCATCGCCGCGAGGCTCTCCGAGGGACTGGTCCACCTCAAGACCGCCGGTACCAGCTACCTCGAGGCTCTTCGAGTCATCGCCCGGGTGAATCCAGACCTGTTCCGGCGGATCCTGGACTTCGCTTTCGGCCGCTTCGACATCGACAGGGCCAGCTACCATATCTCGGCTCGTATCGAACGCGTCCCCCGTTCCACGGATCTCAAAGATGCGGACCTGGAAGGCGTTCTTGACTCCAACGACGGACGGCAATTGCTCCACGTCACTTACGGATCGGTTCTGACCGCCGCCAACCCCGACGGCAGCCACCGCTTCCGCCAGAGACTTTTGGAGACACTCATCGACCACGAGGAGGAGCACTATGCCGTGCTGGCAGCGCACATGCGAAGGCATGTGGAGCCATTTGGCAGCCCAGAGGCTGGGGACTAGGGGCTGGGGGCTGGGAGAACCCCTATCAGGCTCGACGCTCAAGGGAATGCACCAGCGATCGCGTCTTGCGGCCTATCACCGCGAGTCCTTCCAGGATCTGCTCTGCTCGCTGGCGCGTTTTCGGGTACAGATTGGAACTCAGCAATAGTTGGGTTTCTAACTCGGCCAGGGAGCCGAGGGTAACAGAAAGAAACTGCAAGAAATGCGCGGTCGTTCGCGCATGCCCTTCCGCTATGTTGCTCGGGATGGATACCGCCGCCCGACGCATCTGGGAAACCAAGCCAAAAGCCTCAGACCTCGGCAGTTCCCGTGTCAGAAGGTAGACATCGCGAGCCGACTTCATGGCCAACTGCCACACCTCCAGATCTCGATAGCTTCTGATAGCGATCATGAACAGACCTCCACTCATCTCGCCGCGTGGTCTCACGACGAGAACTGACACACCAAACCAGGCTCCAGACCCAAGTCCCCAGTCTCCAGCCCCCTCGCAGAGGCCATCGCCTCAGCGTTTCGTCCAGTAGTCCACCACGCACACCTTGTCGAGATGCGGGCCGACGATTGAGCCGAACTCCTTGTGGGCCGGGTGCGGCAGGTAGGCGTCGCGATCGGCCTCGGACCGGAAGGTCAACAGGAAGCAATGGGTGAAGCCCTGAGCTTTGCCCTCGGGGCTCACGTCTGTACCCCATTCGAAGCGCACGATGCCCTTGATCTTGTTCGGCAGCGCGGCGAAAGCCTGCTCGATCTTGTTGACCTGCTCAGGTGTCGTGCCGTCCTTGAACTTGAACAAGACGACGTGCCGAAGCACCGGCTTGGAGCAAATGCAGTTGGGGCACTCCCCGCGAACACAGGTATTCTGTCCAGTCTGCGAACAGCCAGCCCAGAGCACCGACGCGGACAACATGCAGAGTGCGACCAGTCTTCTCATGGCATCATCCTTTCATGTATCACCTGAATCTCATTTCGTCCTCGCTCGCAACGCGAGTCACACGACGGCATATTCTGGCGGCAGGGCCGCCGGAATCAATCCGAGCCCTCTGGCGGCATGGCGCGCGCTCGTTTACGCTTCGGGGCAGCCAGAGCCCTGATAAGCGAACCAGGAACCGCTCCGGCCGACCATTTCGTGTCCAGAGCAGGGCGTGACGCTGGTTTGCAGGATGAGATCAGGGCCGGCTTGACATGTGCATTGTCCCGAATGTAGAGATATACTACTCTTCTTGTCGGGCGGCAGGTGTTCGGATGGCAGCCAAGCTGTCGTGACCTGGCAGACTTGAGACTCCCATTCGTCCGGATACCGGGATGGCCCGCGTACCCGTCGACTGGGCTCTCACTGCAATTCAAGCAAGGATGGGGCGGGCGATGGGCGAGTATTTCCGCAGCATCTATCTGGCAATCAAGACCATCCTGATTGGTCTGCGCATCACGCTCAACTACTGTTTCGCCCGCACGATCACCGTGCAGTATCCGGACATGGCTCCGACGCTCCAGCCCCGTTTCCGGGGCTTCCACTACTACGAGATCGAGAAGTGCATCGGCTGCGAGCTATGCGCGAAGGCCTGCCCGGTTGACTGCATTTCGATGTCCAAGACCGGCCCTCGCAAGACCGACAAGGCCACAGGCCTGGCGGTCGGCGGGGCAATGACCAGCTACGCGATCGACTACAGCAAGTGCATGTTCTGCGCCCTGTGCACGTATCCTTGCCCGACAAAGTGTATTCACATGGGCAGCATCCACGACATGTCGGCGTTCGACCGCGACAGCATGGTTGTGGAGTTCACCGAGCTGGCCCGGCTGGGCCTGCAAACGCCCATGTCCTTGTGGATGCAGAAGGCACACCTGCCGGCCTGGGCAAAGAAGGCCAAGGATGAATGGATCGAACGCGGTCGCGTCCGGCATCAGCTCATGTTGAGGGCGATGGAGGACCAGCGAACGGAGAAACCGGCCGCGGGCTTCGCAGATTGAGACGACATGATGACGGCGACAAACGACATGGTTTGGGCTGACGGCGGCGTACACCTGGTTACGGGGATGACCATTTTCGCGCTGGCGGGCTTGATTCTGGGCCTTGGGGCGCTGATCTTCGGTCGTCTGCTGCGCCCCAGGCTGCCCAACCAGGACAAAGGCGAGCCTTACGAATGCGGTGAGGTGGCCGTCGGAACGAGCTGGGTCCAGTTCGATCTGCGGTTTTACGTCGTGGCTCTCGTCTTCCTGGTGTTCGACGTCGAGATCGCCCTGCTGTA
>JAFGJR010000072.1 GCA_016928975.1 Sedimentisphaerales bacterium
GCCATGGATTCATTCCTTTCAATCGCATGCCAGCATTATCCCTCTCCTCCAATAACAAAGAAGATGTCCTTCGCCGGACAGTTACGAGGGACATGGGGTCGAGAAATCGCCGCTGAACCTGACGAAAGGGATCGATGCCCTCGCTGAGGCTCTCATCCTGGACACTCTGAAGAAGAAACTGGTCGAGAGGTTGGGAATCCGCCCTCTGACGGTGTTCTCAGAGGAGTTGGGTATCCGGACGCTGCCGGAGGGGGCGAGCGAGAAGGATGCTGAGTTCGTGGTCTTCATCGACCCGATCGACGGCACGGAGTTCATCGAGTCCCTGCAGGGCGGGTGGTGCCTTATCGTCGTCTATGACCGCCAGGTGGATGAGGTCGCTTGTGTCGTGGCGGGCGATATCTTCCTCAACCGGCTCTACTGGTCCAGCCGCTCCGGCGAGGCAGAGGCACTGGATTTCACGACCCATTCCTGGTTCCGGCTCGACGGAGGCCCCGATCCAAAGCAGCAGCTGGCAGGCGCAAGAGTGAACTTCCTCACGACCAAGGTCTCCCGCTACCGATCCATCGCCTCGCAGAAGAGACTGCTCGATGCCATAGAACAAAAGGACGGCCGGATCAACCTCGCCTGGGGCTCCAACATGATCCTTCAGGTTGCGGCGGGCTATGCCGATGCGGCTGTGGAATTCACAAAGGGCTTTGCGACCTATGACCTCCTGCCTGGCTTGTTCATCGGCCCCCAGTCCGGCCTGACCATCCTCGACCCCAAAACCGGCCGGCCCATTGATTGCAGGCTGGACATCGACCACATCTTCGCCACCTACCGCCGCGATCCCCAAAACCCTAATAGAACCCCCTTCGTCGCCGCCAACACCGAAGCCTTGGCTCGAGAAATCGTAGACCTGCTTGATCCATAGACGCACTGCGCCCCGCTGCCTCGGATGACGCTGCGGCCCCCGAAACCATGCGAATGACGCGATTACCCGTTTCAGGTCGGTCGTGGACCGGCGTCGTTGGCTCAGAATCGCCGCTCGGCTCTAATCTTGGCCGAGAATCGTGGATTCGCTGGCGTTCAGATACCCCGGGAGAAATTGCGTCTCTTGGCGGCACATCCGAGCAATGGTCATCAAGACCGCGTTCTAAGCAGAAAGAACGCGGTCTTTCAGGGGCATTTCAAAACGGGTAATCGCGTCTGCGAATAGATTGACAACCAGCCCTGGCAGTCATGTACTGTGATTGTTTGTGGGCAGTCGCGCGGCAGGGAAGCATGTTTCTCAAGGAATGTATAGATACGACTGCCGTTATTGTCTATCGGAAGGCAAACGTTGGTTGGAGAGGAGAACATGGCAGAGCAGACGATCAAGGTATTCCTGTCGTATCGGGTGGTGGAATCTGATCAGGTGTTTGTGGCTCGCGTGTATTCGCATCTACGCAAGCAGCCCCTAATCTCTCCGTTCTTCTATGCAGACCAACAGGGTCACAAACGAGCGTGGCAGGAGTTCATCGGCAAGAAGCTTGGGGAAAGCGAACACTTGATCTTTTTTGCCGGCGTGGCCATTGGCGAGACTCAGAAGAAAGAAGCACTGGCGTTTGCTGAACTCTGCAAGCACAACGGGACCAACATCTCAGACCGTTCAATAGTTGTAAAGCTACCTAATGCGGCAGTGCTCTCCACGGTGGGCCTGGTCGAATACCAAGGTTGTCACGAGGTCACGTGCCAGGCTGTGGATGCGCACGAAGCAGTGTCGACCGCCATCGCTATAACGAAGAGCTTGGGGAGCAAGTGGGTCGCACTTGATGGACTGCCCGTCGGTTATCCGTTCGCCTATGAGAAGGACATCATTGATGCGTACGTGGCGCGCACGCACATTGCGCGCGTTTCCGTGCTCAGGGATGGATGTCCTGAACAGTGGCCGGAGCCGGAGCTGATTGGTGGAGAGCAATTCCAACCAGATCCAAACCCAATCAAGGAAGAAGTAATCGGCACCTTTCGCGACAACAAGGATCGAATCCTGGTTGATGGTCGAAGCAAGTACCACAAACCCGCTTCAATGAATACGAAGGAAGACTGTCGCTGTCTAGTTGAGGGGAAGCTTACGTTTGCGGAAGCTGGTCCTCGCAGCAATTTGTGTATGCCACAGCAGGGTCAAAACATACTGAGGGTGGGCATCCTCGTCTCTGGTGGCATTGCCCCAGGTATCAACGCAGTCATCGCGGGCATTGTCCAGCGCCACCTACTCTATGGAAGATTGGATCAGAAGAAGATCCGGTTCCCGCTCGACAGATGCAAACAGTATGATCTCCAGATATACGGTTTCCGAAATGGGTTCTCTGGTCTCTTGGCTGGCGACACAACCGTACTCTGCAACGCCCTGAAGAGGACGGAGGAAGTTGAGGCACACATGCAAGCTATCGCCAACCAGGGGGGCAGTGCCATCGGGACAGCGCGGTTTGACGACATGCTTAGCGTTGGGAGAGACCCTGACGAGCGCGACCGCAAGCTTCGTGACATCGTCACCAGTTTGGCGGGGAATCACTATGACATAGTCTACATCATCGGCGGCGATGGGAGCATGCGCGCAACCCACGCGATCTGGACTAAGGTGAAAGAGATGGTGGCGGATAGAATCATACCCAAACCCATCTCTATCGTTGGGATTCCCAAAACCATGGACAATGACGTCCTGTGGGTATGGCAGACCTTCGGTTTTCTGTCCGCCGTTGAACGGGCTAGGGAAGCGATCCGGCAACTGCACACGGAGTTCACTTCAAACCCTCGGCTCTGCATCGTTCAGTTGTTCGGTTCAGATTCTGGCTTTGTCGTGTCCCATGCGGCTCTGGCTTCAGGTGTCTGTGATGTTGCCTTGATCCCTGAGGTCGAGTTCAGCATGACGAAGCTATGCGACTACATCAACGAGCGGCTGAAGAGACGACTGATCCATGGGGAAGGAGGGCAAAGCCCTCATGGTATGGTTGTCATGGCGGAGACGGCCATTCCACAAGACATCGAGGCGTGTCTCAAGCATCTGAAAGACGAGAAACAGGAACTCGAGCCGGAGGAGGAGAGGGCTATTCGCAAATTCGTAGAAGAAGGACGCCGGGTCCATGGTCAGACGCCGGACGCGTTACGCACAGGCGGATTGAAGGTCGTCTCGCGAATGCTGCAAGACGGAATCAGGAAGCTTGCTGGCATTGATCAGTATTGGCAGGGATTCCGGGTGTTCACCAATGAACCTCGTCATCTATTGCGCGCCATCCCGCCCAGTGTTTCTGACGTGATCTTCGGACAGCGACTGGGCGTGCTGGCCGTGGACAACGCGCTTGCCGGGTACACCGACTTCATGATCAGCCAATGGATGACGGAATACGTGCTGATCCCGTTGCCACTAGTCGTTCTTGGTCGGAAACGGGTTCCGCCCAATGGCATCTTCTGGAAATCCGTGCTGGCCAGCACGAATCAGCACGCTGAATTGACCGAACGAATTGAGGCTCTCGGTGCTGGAAGTGGAACTGAGGCGGCGACTCCCCAGCAGCGCGGTGGCGCGGGAATTCAGGCATTAAAAGAGACACCTAAGCTCACGGGGTAGACCGGCCCGGAACTAGTTGGGAAGTCGAGGCTGAGTCTTTGACCGTTCATGATTGTGAGGCCATTTGCCTTGGCCACGATCAGACCGTTTGCAGCATTTCCGGACTCAATGATGCATAGAAGTCATCCCAAAACCTCAAGTTGATTCGGGACCATGAGCCGATGTAAGGTTCATGGACCTGACAAAGGAACAATGGGAACGTATCGTACCGTTCATCCCGAAAGCCAAAGCCGGACCCGGCAAGTCGGCCGCCCGCCCCAGGATCGGCGGGAGGTGCTCAACGGGATTCTCTGGATTCTCCGCACCGGTGCGCCGTGGGCCGATCTGCCCGAGCGATATCCCCCGCGCAGCACCTGCCATCGGTGTTTCCAGGCGTGGAGCCGCTCGGGCGTATTCGCCAAGATTCTGACGGCGTTGGCCGAAGACCTACGCGACCGAGGCGGCATCGACCTGAGCGAAGGGTTCATCGACGGCACGTTCGCCCCGGCGAAAAAAGGGGCGATGGCGTGGGCAAGACCAAACGGGGCAAAGGCACCAAAATCATGGGCGTTGCAGACGCTCATGGTCTTCCTCTCGAAATCCTGCGAAATCCTGGGACGCCATACTTATTTCGATGGGTCCTTGGAGGCAGGTGAATTGCAGAGAGTTCGAAGAAGGTGGCGTGCGCGGCACGCCGGAGGCCGGAACGCGGTAAGCTCAGACTGTCGAGCCCACTCCATCGGAGGGCGGTGGCGGGATGAGAGGTCGGAGTCCATCAATCAGGTCCGGTATGTGAAGCGTCGCGACCAGCCAAATGTTCTCATGCTTCATATCCCAAAGATAGGGGAAATCACTGGCTTCAGGCCGCATAGACTACCTTGTGGTTCTTGAGAATCTCGTGTCGGCGGAAGGGATTGCGCAGGGCATCCTTCTCGACAAGGTCTATTTCCCGGCCGAACAGTTCCCGGAGTTCATCTCGCATGTCGAAAAGATCCCAGAGACTCCACACGGCCTCCGGCCGAAAAGTGATCAGAATGTCGATGTCACTCTGAGGCCCGAAGTCATCGCGCAGAATAGAACCGAATAGAGCAAGCTCAGTCACCTTCCACTTCCGGCAGAATCCCGCGAGCCGGTCTTGCGAGATATCGATTCCGTGGAGATTCATAGTGGCCTCAACGCGATGGGCCGGAGCCGGCTAATGATCCATCCTCGATGCACTCCTGCACGTATGCGAACACCGCTTACAGGTGCTTGGGCGTCAGTCTCGGGTAGTTCTCCAGCAATTCGGCTTCCGTCCGCCCTTGCGCAAGACGCTGGATGATGAATTCCACCGCGATTCTCGTGCCCTTGATGGTCGGTTTGCCGCCGAGGATCGCAGGGTCAGCAATAATGTAGTCCTTCCATTTCATATACAGATCATACAAGAGTACAAGGGATCTGTAAATGCCCTCTGGCGGTCCTAACAGGCCGCCCGCAGCCGAATCGTCAGAATCAGTGACCCTTCATCTGCAGAGTGATGATCTGAGGTCCTTTGCCTGGGGGGAGGGTGAACGTCTGGCGGGAGGCGGGTTGACCCGAGGTTGTCAGCGTCACCGCATAGTCGCCGGGGTAGCCTAAGAAGGCGAAGGCGCCGGCGGAGTCGGTGCTGCCGGAGGCGGTTGTGGACCACTCGGACATGAGGGCTTCATAGCGTCTCCCGGCCTCGGTGAGGGTCCAATCCCTTCTCGCCCAGGCGGCATTGGGTCCGCGCCAGGAACCGCCCGCCCAGAAGACCCACGCGACGATCCCCTCGACGGCGGGATGGCTGTACGCGGTGCGGTAAACAAGCTCCAGCATATCGGCATTTGTCTTTTCGTCCGCGTTCGCCACGTCGAATTCGCTGATCCAGATCGGCAGGCCCGGAGCAGCGACCCTGTCGAGCCGCTCTTTGATGACCTCCGGATGGGCGAGGATGTCCTCGCGCCAGACGTGGCCTTGAATGCCGATCCCGTCGATCGGTGCGCCCTGCTCTCGCAGGCGGCGGACCTGGGCGACGTACTCGTCCACCTGGACCTCGTTGAAGTCCTTGTCCACGGACATGATATTGAACTCGTTGACGAACAGCTTGACATTGGGGTCGAGCTCGCGGGCCCGCTTGTACATCCAGAGATGGATGTCCTCGCCGAGGCGACTACTGAAGAATGTCCCGTGGAGCATCTCGTTGTCCACGTCCCAGTGGACGAACTTGCCGCGGAAGTGATTGACCGCGCTATCCATGCGGCGCTCGACGGCGGTTTTGACTTGTGCGGCGTCGAGGGACAGCAGCCATCGCGGCTGCCACTTCTCGGGCTCCCAGAAGATGCAATGGCCGCGGACGGGGATGCCGTTGTCGTGGCACCACTGGAACATCGCGTCGGCGGCCGTGTAGTCCTCCTTGCCCTGCACCCGCTCGTTGCCGTACCACTTGGACTCGTTGTTGAAGACCGCCCAGTTGAAATGGGACTTGAAGAACTCGCCATACTGGGCATTCCTCAGGAGAGTCGGGCTCACGGCGGCCCCGAAGGGAAACGCCTTGCGAGTCTGGCGAACCTCCACGGCCACGTTCGTCAGCGGCTCGCCCTGGGCGTCGACAACGCGAACCTGCACCGGACGCTGGCGGATTTCCCGGATTCGTGCGTTGGCCTCCGTCTTCCACGAAGGCTCCTGCGCCCACAAAGGGGACAGGAACAGACTGCTCAAAGCGACTGCCGCAACGATCGACACCCACCGGTATTCACGCATAGCACATTCCCACATTCGACAGGGTTAGTACGAACGAACCATCAATCCAACGGCACGATCCAGAGGTTGCGGAAACTCACCTCGTTGCCGTGGTCCTGGAGCAGGATCGGCATGGGTTGCGGGCCTTCGGGCCGGCCGGCACCGGTCTTACGCGGCACCTCGATGTTGTCGTGGATCAACACGCCATTTTGGAAGACGGTGATCCGAGCGTTCTCGACCTTCTCGGGCTTGCCGTCCTTATCCGCCCAGCGGGCTGCACGAAAGAGGATGTCGTAGGTCTGCCACTCGCCGGGTTCTTTGCAGACGTTCTGGTCTGGGGCTTTGAACGTGTAAATGCTGCCGCACTCGTTGTTCTTGGGCTCCAGGCCGTAGGAGTCGAGGATTTGGACTTCATAGCGCCGCTGAATGTAGATGCCGCTGTTGCCCCGGCCCTGGCCCTGGACCTCCGGCGGCATTTGCGGCGTCTTGAACTCCGCGTGCATCATGAAGTCACGGAAGTCGCGTTTGGTCATGATACTGCCGGTCTTGGGGACGACCCGGATCACGCCGTCGTCGAACTTCCATCCGATGGGCCCGCCGCCATCGCGCTGCCACTGCGAAAAGTCTTTGTCGACGAGGACCATCGCCTGCGCGGGCCGGGCTGCTTCGACCTTCACCTGCGGCGGATTTGCGTACTCGTTCCAGATCCGCTCGATCTGCTCGACGTCGGGCTTGCCCTCGTGCACGTACCAGCGATAGCGGAACACGTGGTCCTCGCCCGGCTTCATCTCCCAGGCGCCCGCCTGCGAGGGGCAGAAGTTGAAGAAGATGTAGTTGTCGGGCTCCGGCCACAGGCGCATCGGCTCCGGGTGCCGGAAGTTCCCGGGATTACTGAAGAACGTCACGCCTTCCCACTGGTCGCCAGCCTTACCGTAGCAATCGCACCAGCGGGCGCGGGTGGCGTGGCCATCCTTGCGGGTCTTGCCCTCGCTGGTCAGGTAGTCGCCGTTGGCGCCCTTCCACTGGCGGGGCGCCCGGTATCCAAACCCGCTGTAATGGTACTCCTCCTGGATCAGAGGCTGGTCGGCAACGCAACGCTGCGTGGATTGGAAATCGACGAGCCAGTAGCCTTTCTCGCGCCCGCCCATGTTGTAGACGCGAACGTCCCAGATTTCCTTGAGAATCGTCTGCTCGCCCTTGGAGGTCTGGAGGGCGATATGGTCCTGCTCCGACTGGAAGCCGCCATAGACCGGGCCGGTCGTCGTGGACACGTACCTCGAGAAGCGGACGGTCCCGGTGCCGTCGCCGACGTTCCAGAAATCGACCATCTTGCCCTCGAAGGTCGTATGCGTCCACGGCATCCAGATGCCCATGTGGTGGAGGTGGTCCGGCGGATTGATGTCGGTCAGCACCGTCCCCTTGGGCGACCACAAAGGATGGATGAACGCACTATGGTCATACAGCGGCAGCTTCGACTCAGGGACCCTGCCCACGCCCTTCGGGGCGGGAGACGCCGCATGGTGGTACTCCATCACCTTAGCGTCGCCGACGCTGATCTCCAGAACCTTCTCGTCTTTGGTGGCGCTGACCACCCGCTGCGCCGGAGCAGACCCGGCGACCAGCTCGTAGGCCCTCGTCTGCCCGGCCGGCAATGTTCCCGAGAGGATCCAGTGCAGTCTCGGCGTCGCGCCCTGCTCGATCTGCGCCGGCACTGTCACGCGATCGCTCCCCCGAACCTCCTGCAACGAAAGCGCCTGACCTGCCACCGCCTGCGGAACCGTCGCCAGTGGAACCGACATCGGCGCATCCGTCGCGGCGTGCGTCCCCGCCTCGACGGTAATCGTCGCCAGCGGCTCAGCACAGAAACCCGTGCCGCAGAGAATCACCAGGGAAATGCCGATCGCAAGAGCTGCCAGACGTGCACACATCGCGGTTCTCCTTTCTGAACGAACCCACTACAGGCACCCACCCTCCCCGCCGCTTGAAGTGACAATTGTACCTACCGCTCCACTCCACATCAACAAGCAGACCGAGCCACAAACTCGGAGCAGACGCATATCTGGATACTTTTGTTTTTCCTTGTCTCACGCCCGCCAGGTAGAATCAAATGCGACGGGACGGGAGAAGACGATGAAAGGAGAATACACGTGGGCAGGCAATCTGAATCCGCAGTACCGCGCAAGATGCAGCCTGTGTTCGATGAGATCGTTGCGATGACCGATGCTTTTTGCCGGGAGCACCTCAGTGAGGAATACGCGGACGTCTGCCGGCGGCTCACGGCCGCCCTTTGCCGCAAGCGGCCCTCGCCGCTGCTTCAGGGGCGGTTGCACACCTGGGCTGCGGGGATCATCTGGACGGCCGGATGGATGAACTTCCTCTCCGACCCCAGCCAGACCCCGCACATGACTCAGAAGGAGTTGGCAGAAAAGATGGGCGTCAGTGCGAGCACCATGACGGCACGAAAGAGGGTTATCGACGATGCTCTCGGCCTGATGCAGTTGGATCCACGCTACACGCTGAGCAGCCGGATGGCGGAGAATCCGCTCGTCTGGATGATCGAGGTTAATGGCCTCGTCGTGGACGCACGCATGATGCCCTACGAAGTCCAGGAGATCGCCTACGAGAAAGGCCTGATCCCGTACATCCCGCCCGACGAGAGACCTGCCGCTGAGCCGCCCAACGACGAAGATGACGAGCCCAACCCTCTCGGTTTTCCCGAAGAGCCCCACGGCCCGGCGGCGTAAGGTCAGGATGGCTATCCTTTGACGCAGACCAGGGGTTCGAGGCGGGCGACTTTTTTCGCCAGGCCGGCGGTTTCGGTGGCGTCGACGACCGCCGTGACGTCTTTGTAGGCGCCGGGGGCTTCCTCGGCGATGCCGCGAGCGGAGGCGCCGCGGATGAGGATGCCTTTCTGGGCCAGGTGCATGATGATGTCCTTGCCCTTCCAGCGTTTGGTCGCCTGGCTTCGGCTCATGGATCGGCCTGCCCCGTGACAGCAGGAGCCGAAGGACAAGCTCATCGCTTCGGCTGTGCCGGTGAGGATGTAGGAGGCGGTGCCCATCGTGCCGCCGATGAGGACGGGCTGGCCGACCGGCTGCAAGTCCTTCGGCAGCGATGGGTCGCCGGGCCCGAAGGCGCGGGTCGCGCCCTTGCGGTGCACGTACAGCTTCTTCTTCTGGCCGTCGATGAGGTGCTCCTCGACCTTGCACGTATTGTGCGAGACGTCGTAGAGCAGCGTGAGATTCGAGCGCGGGTAGATCTGCGCGAAGGCCTCGCGCGCCAGGTGCATCAGCACCTGCCGGTTCGCCAGGGCACAGTTGATTCCCGCACACATCGCTCCATAATATTGGCGGCCGACCTCGGAGTGGATCGGCGCGCAGGCCAGCTCCTTCTCCGGCAGCTCGATGCCTGCTTCTTTGGCCGTCTTGATCATCCTGGCCAGGTAGTCGGTCGCGATCTGGTGGCCCAGGCCGCGAGAGCCGCAGTGGATCATCAGGAGGATATCGTTGAGAGCGACGCCGAGGACTTCGGCAATATCTTCGCGGTAGACCGCCGTGACCCGTTGGACCTCCAGGTAGTGATTGCCCGAGCCGAGCGTGCCAATCTCGCTCTCCTGGCGCTGCTTGGCGTGGTCCGAGACATGTCTCGGCTCCGCCCCGGCCATTTTGCCGTTCTCCTCCACGTATGCCAGGTCCGCGCGGGTCCCGTATCCCTGCTCTACGGCCCACTCCGCGCCGCCCACCAGCATATCGTCGATGTCCGAGGTGGAGGCCTTCACCTTGCCCCGGCTGCCGACGCCGGCGGGGATGCGCCGGGCCAGCAGGTCGGCCAGTTCCGGCTTGTTGTCCTCGATGTGGTCGGCGGTCAATCCGGTGCGGACGGCCCGCACGCCGCAAGAGATGTCGAAGCCGACGCCACCCGCCGAGATCACGCCGCCCTCGTCCGGATCGAACGCCGCGACACCGCCGATGGGAAAGCCATAACCCCAGTGGGCATCGGGCATCGCGTAGGAGGCCTTCACGATGCCGGGAAGTCCGGCGACGTTGGCCGCCTGTTGAAAAACCGGTTCCTCCATCGCGCGGGCCAGCTCGTCGTCGGCGTAAACGACCACCGGCACCTGCATCTTGCCGATGGGTGCAATTGTCCACTGTGCGTCACCGCTTCTTTGCAGTCTCTCGGTGTACATCCTTGTGCTCCATCCTTCAATAAGACCAATAGGACCTATGGGACACACAGGACAGGTCAAACGTCCACGATGCACTGGGCGATCCAGTTGCCTTCGTTGTCGCGGCCGACCTCCAAACCCGCGTAGGTGGCTGCTTTGACCTCGACCGCCGGCTCGTGTTTCGCCACGTCCACCGGCTCACCCCAGGCCTTCGCCTTCAGGCCGCCTTCGACCAGCTCAATCTCGAACCGGCGGAACAGCATGTTCCGGGCGTCCATCTCGTATAGCAGCGAGCTGAGCCAGGCCATGAAGAGCATCTCGTCGTCGTCCTCGCGGCAGACGATGTCCACCGCCTGTTTCGGCTCGACCTTCTCCGGATCGGCGATGACGGCGGTCAGCGCCATCGCCGCCTGCGCGAACGCCTCGGCCTTCGTCGGCGCCACGCCGCGAATCCCGATATCTGATGGGTGCGGAATATGCTCCCAGCGTCCTCGCGTCATGTGAATACCGAATCCGACACTCAAGTTCAGGAATCGGCGCCATCCTACTCGACGGACCCCGCGCAGGGAATCAGGATTCCCCGGAATCGCAGAGCGAACGCCGAGCCGTTCTGTATGGCGTCTTCAGGTCCCTACTTCGACATGACCTCGGAGGAGTAGCCGGTCTCGTTGCGGCCGGCGGTGTCGCGAGCCATGACACGGAAGCGATGGCGCTGGCCGGCGCGGCCGACCTTGACGGTATACTCACGGGATGTCCGCCAGCCGCTGCTGAATCCCGACTCGGTCGTGCACTGGAAGAAGTACTCGACGTCGGACGATTCGTCGATCGCCTCGACGGCCTTCATCGTCGCGCAGTAGTCGAAGCTGCCGCCGCCGATGTTGACCTCTCTCGGCTCGATCTCCCACTGCATGGGATCAGGCGTCGGCGCTTGCAGGTCGAGGGTCACTTCCTTTGAGTAACTGGTCGTATTGTGCCTGGGGGCCTTGTCCCGCGCGCGCACCCGGAAGGAGTAGTGCGCCTTGGGCAGCGGGCCCACCTCGTAGGTGCGATTGTCCTGCCAGTTGCTGCTGTAGGCGGGATGCGAGGTACACTCGAACTGGTACTCGACGCCGCTGCTGTCGTTCGCCAGTGTGGCCACCATGCGGACCGTGCCCGACGACACGCGGTAGGGCTGGACCTCCCAGGTCATCGGGTTCGGCGTCGGAGGAGTCAGGTCCTCCTGCAACGTCTTGGCCGCGAACCGCTCCGACCACTGCGTCTCCATGCGGTTGCCCCTGTTCCGCGCCTTGACGCGGTACCAGTAGGTCGTGTCGGCCGACAGGTCCTGGTCCTCCCACTTGGGTTCGACACCGGGCGCGAAGAACAGCCATCCGCTGTTGTATTGAGGATGGAAGAAGTCTTCATAGTAGTACTCGACGCCCGTTCCGTCGGTGGACGTGGCGGTCGTGGCCACCATGGCGATCGTGTACGTGCCGGTGGCGTAGGGCTTGACCGCAAAGGTCATCGGGTCCGGCAGGGGCGGGTTGACCGGCGGCGGGCCGCTGCGCCAGTAGCCGGCGAAGATCGCAAAATCCACGACGTTGACCTTGCCGTCGCGGTTGAGGTCCTCGGCCAGCAGGTTCTCCACGACCGGCCACTGCTGTCCCAGCCGCATCAGGTCGGATGGACCCACCCAGGCATCACAGTCCAGGTCCGCGACGCTGCCCAGCTCGGACGGCGACATGCTGGCCTGGGGAGTGCCCCCGTAGGCGCCGAGGTTGATTCGCTGGCCGTGCGGCCACAGCTCCGCCGACCAGTCCGAGGTCGGATAGCCCGCATCGATGCAGCGGCTCGTGGCGCTGTCGAGCATCCACCACACCTCCGCAGGGTCCCAGCGGCCGGTCCCCGATTTCAGGTGGTAATCGCCGTCCACCCAGAAATCGTCGCCCGGGTCCGTGGTGCCGTTCGTCTCCCATCGACCGTCCCGGGCGAACAGCGGCGCGGTCATGATATCGCCCACGCCGGTGTTCGAGCCACTGGCGAAATTTCCGCCGGTGTTCATCCAGAATGCATTGTACGTATTGTTGCACGCGCCGTTGATGCCGCCGCCGAGCGGTGCGCTGTTGAACGCGATGATGTTGTTGCGCACGACCGCGGAGCACAGGCTCAGCCCGCCGCCCTCGTCGCCGGCGAGGTTGCCGACGATCGTATTGTTGGTGACGGACTTGGAGCAGTTGTACACTCCGCCGCCCTGGTGACCGGTCTTGTTGCCGGCGATGATGTTGTTGCGCACGTCGCCGGTGGAGTTGGAGATGCCGCCGCCGAACGATTCGGAGGTGTTGCCGGAGATCAGGTTGCCGGTGATCTGACCGTTGCAGAAGTACAAGCCGCCGGCGAGGGTGTTCTCCGTGATGATATTGTCGAGGATCTGGCCGGCGCAGAAGGCGGCGCCGGCGCTGTTCTGTGAGATCGTGTTGCCGCGGATGAGGCCTTCGCAGTTGTAGACGCCCTCCTGGCGGTTGGCGACGATGGTGTTGCCGAGGATCGTGGGTGCGGCGCCGTTCCGGCCGGCGATTCCCGGGCCCTCGCAGTTGCGGATCACGTTCTTTGTGATGGTCGGCGAGGTCCCCAGGCACTGAATGCCGCGACCGGTGATCGTGAATCCCTCGAGGATGGACCCGTCGCCTTCATTGAAGTTGAAGGTGACCGTGGCGCCGGAGGTGGCGGTGATCACGGTGGCTTGCACGACGCCCGGATCGTCAGGGTTCTCGCTGCGGACCGTGACCGCCCGGCCGTTGAAGGTGATCTGCTCGCGATACGTGCCCGGCTTGACGACGATCACGTCCCCGCGCCAGGAGTTGTCCAGGGCCGCCTGGATGGTCTTGTATGACGCCGGACCGTCGTCATCGACGGTGATCGTCGTCGCGGAACAAGGAATAACCCCAAGCACGACTGCCAGTGTTGTGACCCATTTACCCATGGCAATTCCCATCCTCCCTTTGTACGCACCACGCATTCGTATCCGACACCACGTCGGTTGTATCATACGCTCTTCTATCGTCAAACGATCCATTACAGGTTCGCACATCTCCAGACAGATTCTTATGGCCACTCGTCGCCTCTTCGGCCGGCCCTACCGAGCCGACGATCAGGGAGTACGTCTGCGGCGGCTGCGGCACGGTCGTACCGCAGACCGTGACCTGCCACTGACCCTCAGCAGGCTCCTCCACGAGCACCTGTTCGACGTTGTTCGTGTGGTCCGCCCGTGTTCGCTCGGCGGGTTTGTCCGGGACGGACGGGTCCAGCGTCCACGGGTGATATTGCTTGCCATCCGGCCCGGTCACCACCAGATCCAGATCGTTCACCAGCGCCTGAGCCGCCAGTGGATCGCCGGGGTAGTCGTCCCACACGAGAGTGGCCTTCAGCCGCTTCGCCCCGGACGGGACGACCAGCCTGAACGTCTGCTGCTCGCCCTGCTGCACGCTCATCGTCTCAAGGACCTCGCCGTCCGTCGGGTCGCCGTGAAGCAGGTCGATGGCCCCTCTGGCGTCGATCAAGCCGTAGCCGTATGCGTAGTCCGGACCCGCGGTGCCCAGATCTTGGGCTGTGTGCAGCAGCAAGGCCTTGATCGTACAGGGGAGCGGATCCGTCTCGTACTTGTTGCGACAATCCTCGATGATCAGGGCCATCGTGCCCGAGACGGCAGGGGCCGCCGATGACGTGCCGCAGGCGCCGCCGTAGCGGTTGCCCGGCAGCGTGGACCAGATCGCCGCGCCCTCGCGGGTCTCGCAGCCCGGCGCGACGACGTCGGGCTTCACCCGTCCGTCTTGCGTCGGACCTTTGTTGCTCGACGCCCACAGGGAGTCGTCGTCGGAATTGGTCGCCCCGACGGCCACGATGTTCTTGGCCGCCGCCGTGGAGAAGATCGTGCTCCATGTGCCCTCGTTGCCCACCGCCCAGACCATCGAGATGGGCTTGCCGAGGTCGCCGCGCACGACGCCATCGAGCGCTGCATCGTATTCCTTATAGGTGTTCCACTCGACTTTGCCCCAGGAATTGTTGGCGAGGTCGATGCCGTACCGTTCGATGGCCTCGCGGCACTGTCTTCGCAAGTCGGCGACGTTGTCCCAGTCTCGGTAGGATACGACAGTGGCCGCGGTGGCGATCCCGCGGTAGAGACGGCTCTCCAGTAGTCGCCCGTCGCCGATCATCGTGCCGGCGACCTGGGTCGCGTGGTCGTCCACTGGTCGGCCGTCGTCGATGTTCACCACGCGTCCGGCCAGATCCACGTGGTTGGCGTCCGGATGCCGGGGCTCCCATTGCCCGAGGACCACTCCGGCCCCGGTCAGATTGTACGGAGCCTCCTGGACCGGATCGGCATGGATCGCCGCTCGCACGCCGTCGTTCAAATCGACGGATTCATAGTGCTGGTCGATCCACTTGACAACGTCATAGGCCGCCAGCGCGTTCAACGCCCCAATGGGCAGATAGCAGATAAGGCAACTCTGCTCGGAGTCCCGGTCGATCACCTCGCCGCCAAGCGCTTCGACTGCCGCTTCGCCGGTCTCCAAGCCAACATCTCCGAACAACAGGACCACTGCCCTGGCCCGGCCGGCGATATCGCGCGAGTAGACGTTGATGCCCTGTTCGCGAATGGAGGGGGACAGCTTGTCCTGTGGCAAGATCGCCGTGACCGCCCGGACTCCCGACAGTCCGGCCACGTCCGCCAGTTTGCCGGTCCTGACGGCGGCCAGCCAGGAGCGATTCGGGATGTAGGACAGCAGTTGCACTCCCGCGTTCGTCAGCTCAATCCGCCTCTCGGCTGTCGGGACGGTCTCCAACTGGATGATGACATGTACAGCGCCCGAGGCGCTCTGAATGCGGATGCTCTCAGCCACCTGCGTCTGTGAGCGCAGGGCGCTATCCAGCCCTGTGGCCGGCACGAAACGGCGTGACTTGAGCATGATCTCGTCATTGCCGGCCGCAAGCTCTACTACGAGCAGCAACGCCGTCAGACCGATAAGAACGCGCTCCATGCCTGTAGTTGCCTCACTCGTGTGTGACCTCACACGGATACACCCTCGCCATTCAGTGCTGCACCCCCATCGTCCAGCATTTGGGCCACCCTTCGCCTTCTGTTTGCGCACGGCGTGACACAGGTCATCTCCGCCGCCATTCCATCAAGCTTCCTATTTTACCACATTCCCATGTCCTTGCCAACTCTAAATTGTCGCCGTCACAGGACAATTCCGGCCCCGCAGGACGGCCGGCATGCACGGAATTGCCAATTCGCGGCCTCTTATGTATTCGCTTTCCGCGGGTTGCACGTCCATATTATATGGACGATGAATGAACATGATTGGATCTCCGACAAGGCCTTGGTCGAGGCGATCCAGCAGGGCGACCGGGACGCGGCGGCGTGCCTCTATCACCGGCATATCGACCGCGTGCATCGCATCTGCCACCGGATCGTGCTCGATCCTTCGCAGACGCTCGACTGTGTGCAAGAGGTCTGGCTCAAGGTGTTCCGCAGTCTCGGCCGGTTTCGATGCCGCAGGTCGTTCGCCGCGTGGCTGAACGCGATCGCCGCCAATACCGCCATCGATCATTATCGGCGGTCGAGACGCCACGGCAGCCGTGTCGATCTCGACGATCCGGAAGTGGCGTCTCTGGCCGACGACGAACGGCCTGATGGTCTGCAAATCGACGATCGGCTCGTCCGGCAGCGAATCCAGGAGGCGCTGGAGGAGATCAGCGTAAGCCAGCGGACGGCGTTTGTATTGCGATACTACGAGGAGATGCCCTTGCCCCAGATCGCCGAGATCCTCGGCTGCCGGGAGGGCACGGTCCGCACGCACATCCGCCGCTGCTTGCTGGCTCTGCGTGCGAAGCTGATGGTGACACTCAATCAGTAGAGGACTTCTGCAAAATGGACAATCCACGTTTTCCGCTCGAAGAGTTCAAGTCGCTTCTTCCGGACCGATTCGAGTCCCAGGAGAGGTTGGTGAGCGAGTATCACTCGTTCCTGATGCTGCTGGAGCAACTGGACCGCGTCCCCGTGCCCCAGTTGTCGGCCCGGCAGAAGGCGGACATCTTCCGCCGGTCCTGGCAAGGCCGGCCGCAAGGCTGGTCGTGGGCGTGGCTCGCCTTGTTGAGACGCCCGGCCGTGACCTTTGCGATGGGCATCGTCCTCGGGTGTTCGCTGATGTTCACCGTCGCCAGAACCCGGGCGGCGGCGCCCCAGCCCGCCTCGCCGCCGCGACCGCAGCCGTTGGCCGTCGAGCGAGCCGGCCGCACACAAATCTACTCCGGCACACTTGTCGATGGATTGTATCCGCAAATCGAGAACCCCAAGATCGTGGTCGAGAGGCTGCAGAAGTCCTCCGCGCCGCAACGCGTCCTCTACGGGACGCTCGATCAAGGTCAAACGTATGTCGTCTGGAACCTGTGACTCAAAAGGAGACCGAACCATGAAGATGCAAGATCTGTTCGTCGTGACCCTGGCCATTCTGTTGGCCGCAGGCGTTTCGTTGTCCCAATCGTCCGCCGGTCCGGCGGCGCCCGCTCCGCCCTCCCAGTCTGTCAGTGCACCGTCCTCCAACTCTTCGCAAGGCGAGGTGCGAACGACCATCGTCGCCGTCAAGTACTATCCGGCCAATGAGCTGGGCAGCCTCCTCAGGACACTCTCGGAGGGACAGGTCCAGGCGACCACGGATGAGCACACTCGCCGTCTGATCCTCACGGGGCCCGCGAAGCGTATCGAGCAGATGCTTCGCCTGATTGAGGAGCTCGACGTGCCCAACATGGAGGGTCAGGAGACGCAATACCTGACCTACCGCGCCTACATGCTGGAGCTGCCGGCCCGGAACCAGAATCTCAAGCCCTTCTCCGTCCTGCTGGAGAGGCCGTCACAGTCGGCTTCCGGGCACGTCCTGGAGGTGGCCAAAGCGGCGAACGTGCAGGTCGGCACGCTGCTCCAGGACAATCAGTGGATGGGAGACGACAAGTGGGGCCTGGTCATCGAGGGCCGGACTCCCTCCGAGGAGGCCCTTCAGCAGATGCTCGCAACGATTCCGGACTCCACAGTCAAGGAATTGAGATGGGAGGATCAGGACTTCACCTCGACCCTCTCCGCGGCCCAGGTGTCCCGGCTGCCCGGACCTCTTCAGGACCACATCCGCAAGTTCCTCGGCGACCAGGTGCAGACGATGGGCTACGGGTTCGGCAACCTCTCCGTCCCCGGCGAGATCAAGGCGCCCGTCGGGCCCTGGTCGATGGAAATGAAGGCCCAGTCCGAGCAAGGCGACAGCCTGACCCTGGAGATCCGTGTCGCCCGGGAATCGCACATCCCGTTCGTTCCCGACACGCAACTGCTCTCCAACACCGTGCAGATCAGGGCCGGCCGACCCATCCTGATCGGCTACAACCGCGACGCCTACGGCGCCCGCGTCATGGGCGCGATGGTGATCCTTTTGGAGTCAGACGCCCCCGCCGCCCCCGAGGCCAAGCCCTCCGAACCCGAACGCCGATGAGACGTTTCGCGTCCGCACTCAGACCAACGGCATGATTCAGGCTATAGGCGACCCTGATGAGATAGTTGTGGCCTGCGAGCGACAGGTCGTCGGCGGCGCCAAAGCGAAGAGTTCCTGCCAGCTACTCGAACGCTTCGGCGGGGACGTGAAAGGCCTGCTGGTCCGCCTGCATCGAGACCTGCGTCCCCTGCTGCTTGCCACTGGCCTGGTTCATGTCGTAGTAGCGTTCCACGACGGTGGCGATCCGGGCCAGGGTCTGCCGGCCGTCCTCGCTGGCCTCCAGCCCGACGATCTGCAGACCCAGGCACAGCGCGCTGTGGTCCGCCGTCGGCAGAATGTTGCGAATCTGGGCATTGAAGACCAGAGGCGTCTCGAATGGCAGCGGCGTGAATCGCACGCCGACGAACTGGCCCTTGTGGAACTCGAACGCACCGGCGCCCGGCGCGCTCTCGGTCTTTCCGTTCCTGACCGGCACGACCACCTGGGCGCCGCCGGCGGAGAGGTCCATCAGCCGGCTCTCGTAGTAGTTGTGCATGGGCTCTCTCACCTGCCGGCTGCCCGACCGGTGCCAGATCACCACAGTGACCTTGAGCGAGTCGGGGACGTTGACGCGGAAGTAGCTTCGCCGTTGGACGACGCCGACGCGCTCCGGCACCGCCAGAACGATCGTGCCGCCGGCGTCGGGGACAGTGGAGGGCTCGAGACCGACGACGACCGTGTCGAAGACGAACTTGCCGTAGGCGTGCTTGAAATTGAGCCCGACCGGCTGGCCGATGCGGATATTGATCGGGTGCGGCTTGCCCGAGGCGTGACAGCCCTCGATGTACAGCTTGTCGTCCGTCAGTGACTTCAACGTCACCTTGGCAACGTGCCACTTGTCCTTGGACAGGTAGGACATGATGGCCGGCGCCTGCTGCCCGGCCACCGCCAACAGCACCGTGCGAGACTCTTGACCCTGCAGGATCACGATTTCACTCATACAACCCCCTTGCCTTACGTCCAGGTTAACCGATCGTCAAGGGTATTGACGTGCTCCCCCAAACGACGCAGATTCCCGACCACGATGCCGGCGGCGCGAGAGGTTCCGCCCCGCCGATACCGCCTACTAAACCATAGCGAATGATCCGCCAAATCCAAACGTTCCCGCCCGGAAAAAAGCACGCCTGCGAACGGACACCGGGCCCGGACCCTCGGCGAGGGGTCGTGCTTGCCCTCGTCGAAGCATGTCCTGCCCGTACGTTCGTGAGGGTTGATTCCGTCTTGCACGGCAGACCTCGGTCGCAACGTCGTCGCCAGGGCGTTCCCCCGGGCGCCCTCACGGGCACCCGACAACCGGCCCGGCGGGGCCGATTGGCTTTGTTTCGCATATCGGACCATCCTGATGTAGCCCAACCGCCCTCGGCTGGGGTCACGGGCCTCACCCCCGGGGGCGGGGGTGCCACCGGACACTTCCTCCAATTGGCTTTGTTTCGCACACGCGTCCGCGTTCGTAGCGACGCCGCCAGGCGTTTCAGTAGCATGGGCGTCTCGCCCATGAAGGACAGTCACGGGCAAAGCTTGCCCTCGCGAAGGCGGGGGATGCC
>JAFGJR010000339.1 GCA_016928975.1 Sedimentisphaerales bacterium
AGGCAGTTGCCCATGCCCACCATCCCCAAGCCCTGCGGGCTTGAGGCTGCCACCCTCGGCTCTCTGGGCCTGAAATGGGCGTGCCACGAAACCCGCACAGACACTGACACTGTCTGGCGGGAGACGATGCTTGAACGAACGTGCAGTATTGTTACAATAGATGGGAGCAGACAAAGTCGGCCGCTTCTGAATTCAGGGATGCAGGCTGTTACGGCTGAAGGGCGGTCGCGGACGAAGGAGGTGACGATGACGCCGCAGCATAGAGGTGGGCAGACCTTCCGAAAGCAGAATTCCGAGCGGGGACACAAGGTGGGTCCGGCGGCAGGGTGTTTTGCGATCGGTCTGGTTTGTGTTCTCGGTGTTTCTCAATCGCACGCTTTAGGATGGGCACCGACGCCGGCCTCTGCGACGGGACCGGCGGGCAGCACACACGCCGATAGCGTGGTCTTCTCCTGCCGGTTCCTGGACCTCGATGATCCCTGCGCGATCCAGGACGCCAATGGCGCTCCTATGCTGACTTTTGGCCGTTTCGATGCGAACGACATGCTGATCCGGGCCGAAGGCTTCGACAGCATTGACGCTTGGTGTGCCTATGCCGAAACAGACCCGGATTTGGCCGGCGGTAAGACAGAGCAAGCCGGGTGGCAGTTGTCTGGCGGCAGGGAGGACATATTCTGGCAACTGCGGGCGATTGTCCATCTCTGTCCCGAATACCAGAACACTCTCGCCGCCATAGAAAGTCGGCCTCTTATCTACAATGGCGACACCGATTCGTGGGTCGCGCCGGGTATTGAATTGACCACCGGGGTCAACTACCTCGACCAGTATGCCGCCACGGTGTATTGGAACCCCGATACCACCTCGGCATTCGGCAGCGTGAGGCGGTGGGATCGGTTTCCTCCGCTCGTGGCCCTTGCCCACGAACTGGTCCACGCTTACCAGCGCATCGTTGAAGACCGACCCGCCTATATCAGCGCACTGCAAATCCCGGCCATGAAGAACGAGAATCTGGTCCGCTATGCCTTCTATCGAAAAGTCCCTGGCTACGCCGATATCAGGCCCCGTCCCGGCAATCGCGGTCTCTATCGCAACAGCATACTCCAATACCTCTTCGACGATGTGACGTGGCCCGATTGGTCGCTGAATTACGCCCCGTGGCTCGACATATTTGAGGATCGGTGAGCGCACGACCGATCTTATCGACTTGCTCTTGCGAGAAGGACAACGACATGTCCGATACGCTCCAGAACAGCCCGGACCCGAAAACGCTTGGTGTTGTCGGGGTCTTGTCTTTGTCGGCCCTGGTTGTCCTGCTGTTCGCTCCTGCGGCCTGCGCGGTTGAATTCGCCGGAGGCACGGGAGCGCCTGCAGCTCCGTATCAGATTGCGACCGCCGAGCAGCTTGTCTCGATCGGCGACGACCCGAACCTTCTCGACAAGTACTTCATCCTTGTGGCTGATATCGACCTGGACCCGAACTTGCCGGGTGGGCAGGTCTTCACACGGGCCGTGATTGCCTGCGGCGGTAGCCCCTATCGTGGTCCGCACGTTGCTTATACGGGCCGCTTCTACGGTAATGGTCACACGATCAGGCGTCTGACCATTGACAGTGCGGGCATGGAGTATTTCGGCCTGTTCGGCACGGTAGGTTCCACCGGTCGGGTCTACGATCTTGCCCTGGAAGATGTCTGCGTCACGAGCGCGGATCGCGCGGGCGGCCTGGCGGGATTCAATGAGGGCGGGCTTGTCAACTGCAGCGTGACCGGGCGCATCTGCGGACGCGAGCGCAGCAGTTGGCTCGGCGGTTTGGCAGGCGTGAATGAAGGCACCGTCATGGACTGTAGTGCAGCCACCGTCGTGATCGGCGGGGACTACAGCCTGATGCTTGGCGCCCTCGTAGGTATGCATCGTGGCGGCGTAAGCAATTGCTCCGCCACAGGCGAGGTCTCCGGCGGGCACGGCAGCTTCTACCTCGGCGGTCTCGTGGGCGCATCCACCGGTGGCATCGTCAGAGACAGTCACACCACCGGCTGCGTTCTTGGCGGGGACGCGAGCTGGGCCCTCGGCGCTCTGGCCGGGCGCGCAGACTCTAACTGCGAGATCACCAATTGCTGCGCGGCCGGCAGCGTAACGGCTGGGACCGGAGCTCACGATCTTGGCGGCCTCCTCGGTTCCTGCTACGGGGCGGACGTTACCCATTGCTACGCAACTGCCAATGTTACCGGCGGCGATGGAAGCTACTCGCTCGGTGGTCTGGCTGGATCGTGCCTCGCGACGACGGTCCGCGACTGCTACGCGGCCGGAGACGTGTGCGGCTTTCGGACTCTCGGCGGTTTCGCCGGGCGGGTGCACGCGGGGACGTCCATCACGAATTGCTACGCCGTCGGCAAGGTGCTCAGGAACGGTGCGCCGTGGGGCCGCGGGGGTTTCGTAGCACTCGTCGATAGTTCCTCGGACGTCCATATCGCTCGATGCTTCTGGGACATCGAGACGAGCGGGGCAACCACGAGCGCTGCCGGCATCGGGCTGACAACGGCGCAGATGCGCGATGTCGCAACTTATCAGGGGGCGGGGTGGGACCTTGTCGGCGACCGGTCCGACGGCACCGCCGATCTGTGGGTTGTGCCGGAAGCAGGCTCATATCCTGTGCTGGCAGCCCTGTCCGATTCGTGCGAGCCCTGCGTGCTCAAGGGGGCCGGATCTTCCTTCGATCCCTATTTGATTGCGACCGCGGAGGACCTTGGGGCCGTGAGGCGATACCGGCGGTCGGCCTGGTACAGGTTGGTTGCCGACATCGACTTGTCCGGCGTCGCGTGGACGGCGCCCCCCATCCCCGCCTTCAGCGGAGTTTTCGACGGCCACGGTCACCAAATCAGACACTTGACCCTTCAAGGTGACGATGCCAGTCGCATGGGGCTGTTCGGGCGCATTGAAGGTGATGCCTGCGTATACAACCTGGGCCTTGAGGATGTCCGGATCGTCATGGCAGACGGCTCGCATCGCGCCGGCGGGCTGGCCGGTGACAATGCCGGCTATGTGGTCAACTGCTACGTCACCGGGATCGCCTCCGGGGGCAACAACTGCCGTACCATCGGTGGCCTGATCGGCGTCAATTGGCTTGGGGTAATCTCAGACTGCTATGCTGCTGTCGGCGTGGAGGCCGGCGACGCGAGTGTGCAGGTGGGCGGCCTGGTCGGCTACAACTACATGGGCGCCATTGCGAATTGCTACGCCGCGGGCAGAGTCTCCGGTCCGGACGACGACGGGTCTTTCGGCGCACTAGTGGGCCGCAACTCAGAGCTTGCCGGAACCCACAATTGCTACTACTTGTCCGCATCTGACGGTGGTGGGCCTGACCGAGGCGCGGGTGCCGCTGTGACGACTGGCCAACTGAAGCAGCAAAGCACTTTCGTCGATTGGGACTTCGAGGAGACCTGGATGCTCTGCGAAGGCGAGACCTATCCGCACCTGCGGTGGGAAGGTTTGACCTGCGGACAGTAGCCCTCGAGCCCGGTGGGCTGACCTTCCATGCAGAAGCCGCGCTCAGGGCGGGCAACCGGCCGGACCTTCCGGTCCGCGGCAATCTCCTCGACTCCGGCGATCCTCCGGTTTGGCCTGCCGGGAGCTTCTCGGCGCGATGAAACCCGTGAATCCGATGCCTTCGAGAGGGGTCTCTTGAGGAGTCGGACTGCGGCACCATAATCGGGACCTGCTCTATATCTCCTTGCGGGACGGGCCTGTGCACAAAATGAGGATATTTCTTGCGGATATGAGGTTGAGTCGCCCCCATCTGAAGCCGATAATACTGGTGTTGTGGTCCGTGCGCCGAATCCGGAGGCCGACCCTCGGCTTGCAGCGGTTGTATATGAACCGCCGGCCTTCGCGTTCGCGGAATGGTTCAGTCCCGTGCGGTGAAGATCAGTCGCTGCGGTTGGCGGACCCGCGTGGAGAGGCCGTGCGTCTGCTGATCGCGGCCGAACGTGTAACCGTGTCTGCTGATCGAAGGAGGACAATCATGCGAAAAGAGCCTGCGATCCCATTGGTTTTGGGGCGATCGCATTCTGATTTGGTTCTGTGTACGGAAGATCGATCCAGGAAAGCGCGTTTTGGAAAACTGTTTTTCAACGACGTGTATTGAGAGTGATGTCTTAGTAAGGAGAGGTCCCATGAAAAGGGCGATGATGGTGTTTCTTCTTGTGTGTGTTGGACTTGGCAGTGCGCAGGCTCAACTGAAGATTGATTTCGGCACAACAGCCAGCCCCGTTGAAGAAGGTTATCAGGCCTATACCGCAACCAATGAAGTGGACAACACATTTACAGCCCAATCGTTCGAGGCGTTTGGCACTACGATCACGCTGACCCTGACATGGTCGAGCAATCCCGCGAACACGGCCAAGCAGATGTGGGACCGGTCGACCGATGATCGGTATGCCTATACCGGCGAGCACGAGGGCCTCATCCAAGACTGGACGGGAACGGATGGTCGCGTGGACAGTGCCAATCCCTTCGTGTTGACTGTGAGCGGTCTGCCCAAGGGGACCTACTCATGGTTGTCTTATCACCATGACGGTATAGATCAAACCGGTGTGTTTTCCATGACGGTCAAGGATGCGTCGGGTACGCTCACCACCGAGGATCTGGAAGTTACGAATTCAGCAGGAGGGGACAACATTGCTGACTATGCATCCATCTCCACTGTCGCCACGGAGTTTACGAGCAACGGCAGTGATGACGTGGCCTTTGAGTTCACGATTACCTCTGACACGGGTAACCTGACCACCGCTTTCTTTGCGATGAATGGTTTTGAGATCGACATGCTCTCCGCTCTGAACATGGCTCAGAAGCCGAACCCGACCAATGAGGAGACCGACGTCTCACGCGATACCGTGCTGAGCTGGACGCCTATGGACGGCAGCGTGACCCATGACGTGTATTTAGGTCAGAATTGGGACGATGTCAATGATGCCGGTCCTTCCGGCGCCGAGGGTGTTCAGGTCTATCTGGCACAGGACGTCAACATGGTCGATCCCGGAGGGTTGGGATTTGGCACAACCTACTATTGGCGTGTGGATGAGGTCAATACGACGCCGGACAAGACCGTCTTCAAGGGCACCGTCTGGAGCTTCACGACTGAGCTGCTCTACTACGAGGTCGAGGGTGTCGCAGCCTCCGCCTCGCTTCCCACGGCGGGTGGCTCCGGCGGACCTGAGGTCACCGTCAATGGCTCCGGCCTGACCGATGGACAACATGGCACCGGCGACGCCACCATGTGGTCGGGCAAGGCCGCCGCCGCAGGCGATCCCGTCTGGCTCCAATTCGATTTCGACCGCGTCTACAAGCTGTACCAGATGCACGTCTGGAACTACAACGGCCTGTAC
>JAFGJR010000073.1 GCA_016928975.1 Sedimentisphaerales bacterium
GACGGCGTGACGTAAGGGTGTATAGTATGCCATAGGTGGGTCCCAATTCGGCGCCGACGTGGGGCCCTTTTACATGCCGATTTCCAATCTACGAGCAAGCCGTTGTCAAGACAATCGCGAAAGAAATCTCGAGAATCCGCAGAGATTCTGCTTGACCTGGGCACGGCGCGGTTGGCAGAATCAAATTCAGGATTGGCGCCCGAGGCATTGGATGAGGAGTGGTAGACCCGACAGGAAAGCGGAAGTGATACGTTTCCTTTGAGGAAGAAGGAGCGTAGAAATGAGCAGCGGAAGGCCAAACGCCGGGATCGCGGGGCCGGGTGAGCAGAGAAAGGACAACCCCTGTCCGGCTGCACGCAAATCGCTTCCCAGCAATGATCTAACCATCAACCATCAACGATCAACCATTAACCATTCCCCCGGTTTTACCCTCATCGAGCTGTTGGTGGTGATTTCGATCATCGCCCTGCTCATTTCGATCCTGCTGCCGTCGCTGCAGCGGGTGCGAACTCAGGCCAGGTCTGTCAGGTGCCAAGCTACTCTTCGTCAGTCCGGCTTTTACTTCGCGGCCTACGCCGCCGAGCACGGTGGCAAACTGCGGATGAACGACGCGAAGTACAGCGAGGAGTCGCACTGGTGGGGTTTTCTGCGGGTGCTGCAGGGTAGCTACTGGGAGCGCGAAGGGCTGCTCCTCTGTCCTATGGCGACGAAACCGAAGTTCACTGGAGAACTCAAGCGCGGAGCAGTCGAAGAGGCGTGGGGCGATACACACGCGGCGTGGATCATGCTTCTGCCGGAGGACGCTGGCGCGCCAAGTCCCCGCGTGGGCAGTTACGGAATGAGCCTATATGCCGCCATGGAAGACGCCGTTCGGGACATCCCGCGGGAAGCCCACGGATTCGGGTCACTGAATATCCCCTTATACATAGATTGCGCGGACATGTACAACGCCCCACTCCCTCGTTGCGGGCCACCACCTTACGAAGGGTACTTTGATCACGCCACGCAACCCAATCGTTCGTGTATGAACCGCCACGAGGGCGGGGTCAACTGTCTATTCGTAGATTGGTCGGTGCGGAAGGTGGGCGTCAAGGAGCTCTGGACGCTGAATTGGCACATTGGTTGGGACACCTGTGGCCCATGGACCAAGCGCGGCGGGGTCAAGCCCGAGGACTGGCCGGAGTGGATGCGCAGATTCAAAGATTATTGAGTTACCCCGGTCAAGCGCCGCGGGGGCTTTGAATCATGAAGCGTATCGTATCTTGTTGGCCGCCAGCGACTTGGCGACGGAGAAGAGCACGTTGAGACAAGTAGCGACGGGCGGTTCAGTCATCGGTGGCTACGAAAAGTGGTACGTAGTCACGGAACAGGGGAGCGCCTGGAAGCAAATTGGATGCTCCGCAGATTACTACGGTTGTCGATGCACCGCCACCATCGTCGAAGCGTGTTGCAGCGCATGGAAGCGCGGTGAATGGCTGGGTTGCTCTGGGGGCTACGTCTCGGTCGGGAGTTACAATGGTAGCGAGCCCTACGCGACGATCCGCCGGCCCATCCGGCCTGCGGCACCCACGACTACCAGTTTCAAGCCCATCTGAGACTCCTTGCACTCTGACCAGGACCCAGGTTTTTGGCAGGAATATACCCGTCACTTGCCATGGTGGCAAGCCTGACACGAGACTGTTGGCAGGACAATGCGGGATGCAACCCGTATGGTAGAGGATCGGTCGGCCAGCCTGAAAGTCGGTTGTTCGGCTTCTACTTGCGTGCCGGCCGACGATTGGTGTAGCTGTCATCCGGTCAGGTTCCCGGCATACCTGTCTTCCATTTCGGCGTACAGGTCATCGTGGCACCTTTCCGCACGATGGTGCGTGCGGATATTATAGGGCGTGTATCGTCACACGCCGGCAACCAGGCCATCACTGAGTGTGCAGGCCAACGCCACGCCGAAAAGGTCAAAATCTGCAAAAAAGTTATTGCCACCATCCGGCTGGACGATTATCATGATAATCTCAGTTGATAGAAGCAATGGCTGTCACAGCTATCGGCACGCTTGCAGAAAGGGTGCAGGGAATGGTCTTGACTGGATATGTCAACAGCGCAGCGGCATAAGGACATAAAGTATGTGGAGTACTGTACTTGTGCCCCAGGGATGGCTGTGAAGACGAGGTTTCGGCTTCGGTATCGTAGTGCCAGCGAGGTTGATGGGGTTTGGCTGGCTCAGAAGATGGAAGGGCCAAACCGTTATCGGAGGCGCATGATGTGAGTTGAGGTAAATCGACAACCTCGATCTGCAGGGCGATACTGGAGTGGAAACTGGTTTGGGTTTCCACTTTTTTTTGCACTGTGGAAGACCGCGAGTGAGGGCGCCTCGCGGTCGGTAGCGTTGGAGATGCGCTGTGTAGTAGAGAGAATAGGATCATGAACCAAGAACTGTTACGGATTGTCGAGAACATAGCCCGGGACAAGAACATCGACAAGGAGTCGATCTTCGTCGATTTGGAGGAGGCAATGGGGGCGGCGGTGCGCAAGCATTTCGGCGAGCCGGACAGCGCGATTACGGTTCAGATCGACCGGGCCACAGGGAAGGTCAGCGCAACGAAAGACAGCGAGCCCATCGATATCAAACGGCTGGGGCGCATCCCCGCTCAGACTGCCAAGCAGGTGATGATCCAGAAGATCCGGGCGGACGAGCGGGACAGCATCTTCAGCGAGTTCGCCCAGCGCAAGGGCCAGCTCATCAGCGGCGGCGTGGTCCGCTACGAGGGCGGGACGCTGATCGTCAGTCTGGACCACTGGACCGAGGGGTTCATGCCCAAGGGCGAGCAGATCATGGGTCAGACGCATCGGCCGGGCGAGCGGATCCGCTGTCTGATCCTGGATGTGAAAGAAACGGCCAGCCAGGTGAAGATCATCCTGTCCCGGACGCACCCGGATTTCATCCGGCGGTTGTTCGAGTCCGAGGTCCCAGAGATCGCTGAAGGGATCATTGAGATCCGAGCCCTGGCCCGAGAGGCTGGCTATCGCAGCAAAGTAGCCGTCACTTCGTACGACGACAAGGTCGATCCCGTCGGCGCCTGCGTGGGCGTTCGAGGGAGCCGGATCAAGAACATCGTCGACGAACTGGGCGGCGAGAAGATCGATATCGTTCGGTGGAACGACTCATCTCAGACCTTGGTGGCCAATGCGTTGATGCCTGCCAAGGTCAGCGAAATCGCGTTGTGTTTCGAGCTGGGTCGGGCCACGGTCGTAGTGGAGGAGGATCAACTGAGTCTGGCCATCGGCAAGCATGGCCAGAACGTTCGTCTGGCGGCACGTCTGACGGGCTGGGATATCGATATCCTGACGCCCGACGAGTACAACCAGGGGATCGAACGGTTGGCGACGTGCGTCAAGAGTGTGGAGGGTGCGGACGATGTGCTTGTGGACAAGCTCATCGCGCTAGGTATCATCTCGGTTCTCGACCTGTCCGACGTGGGGCCGGACCCGTTGGTCGACGAGCTGAAGCTGAATCCTGACTTTGCCTCGCGGCTGGTGGAGACCGCCGACCGGGAGGCCAAGACCGCCGCCGCCGAATCCGAGCGAAAGCAGGCGGAACGGGAGTTGGCCCAGCAGGGCCGATCCGTCAGTGCGGGCAGCGAAGAGCGAGAGGACTAGAACGTGGAGGTTCTTTGGCTACTACGAGAGTATACATATTGGCTCGCGAACTCAGCGTCAAGAGTTCCGCAATTGTGAAGAAATGCCAGGACGAAGGCCTGGATGTGCGAAATCACATGGCCACCATTTCGGCGGGATTGGCGGCTACGATTCGTGAATGGTTCAGTGAGGGTGAGAATGTGACCACCGTCGAAACAGCGGACAAGGTGGACCTGGACGAAGTCCGTGTCAAAAGGCGACCGCAGCGAAAGAGAGTTCTTGATGGCGAGGCGGATTCCGAGATCGAGGAGATTGAGGAGCCTATGGGGGAGGTGGCCCAGGCGGTAGCGGAGCCCCCGGTGCAGGTGGAGATGCCTGTGGCGGAGCCGGCCGAAGTGGCGGAGTCGGAGGCCCCCGACTCGGCGACCGAGGTGGTCGAGGCGCCGCCGGTAGCTCCGGTGGCGACGGGCCCCGTCGTGGAGTCGCCGCCCGAGGTCAAGGAGCCTGCCAAGGTCGAAGAGAAGGTCGAGGTCAAGCCCGAGCTGGATATCAAGCCGGCGGGTCCGATGCTTGAGAAGCCTACGCCCGCGAAGCTGAGCGGTCCGCAGATCGTTCGCGTGGAGGCCCCGGAGGCGCCGGATCGTCCACGCGCGCGATTCAAGCCGCGGCATGAGAGAGCTGTGACGGAGCCTCTGATGTACGGCGGGCCGAAAGAAAAGACCGCGGAGGTCGCCGTTGCGGATGCCGGCGACAAGAGGGGAAAACGCAAGGACCGGACGCATGGCCGCAGAAAGGACGACGCGGATGATGAGAGCCTGAAGAAGGCGAAGCTCCGAACGAAATGGCGGCAGAGGGACATCGAAGAGAGGCAGGCCCGCCTGACCGCCGCCGGCGGCGAGGGAATTCGCGTCCGGCCGTCACGAAAGATCACTTCCAAGGCGCAGCGCGAGGCCGCCGGTCCCGTCCGACCCAAGAGGATAAACATCAATGAGCCGATCACGGTGAAGGGTCTGTCCTCGGCTCTCGGCGTCAAGGCGGCGGACATCATCGGCAAACTGATTCAACAAGGCGTCATGGCGACCGCGAATCAGGCCATCAGCAGCGACGTGGCCGAACTGGTCGCCCTGGAGTTCGACACAGAACTTGCTATCGAGCGGAAGACTACGTTGGAGGAGGACATTCGCAAGGAATTCGAGGCGCGCGAGCGCACGAGTCTGACGAGACGTGGGGTCGTGGCCGCTATGCTTGGGCACGTGGACCACGGCAAGACCAGCCTGTTGGACCGCATCCGCCAGACGAGTGTGGCCGCCGGGGAAGCCGGAGGCATCACGCAGCATATCGGGGCCTCCCAGGTCAAGTGGGACGCCAAGACGGTGACGTTCCTCGATACGCCGGGCCATGAGGCGTTCACGGCCATGCGGGCCCGAGGCGCCAACATGACGGATATCGTCGTGTTGACGGTCGCGGCCAACGACGGAGTGATGCCGCAAACCGTGGAAGCGATCGCTCACAGCAAGGCGGCGGGCGTCCCGATCGTCGTGGCTCTGAACAAGATCGATCTGCCGGGCTGCGACGTCAACCGCATATACGCGCAGTTGTCCGAGCAGGGACTGACGCCCACCGAGTGGGGCGGCGAGACGGAAGTGGTCAAGACCAGCGCCGTCACCGGCGAGGGGATCAGCGATCTGCTCGAAGCGCTCGACTACGTGGCGGAGCTGCGCGACCTGAAGGCGGACGACACGATTCCCGCGACCGGCTGGGTCGTGGAAGCCAAGCAGTCGGCCCAACAGGGCCCGCTAGCGACCGTGTTGATCAAGGAAGGCCGGCTCAGCCGGGGCGACGTGATCCTGGCGGGCAACACCTACGGCCGTGTGAAGGCCATGAGAGACAGCTACGGCCGCGACATCAAGGTGGCCACAAGCTCCATGCCGGTGGAGATCGTCGGTCTCGACGATGTGCCCCAGGCCGGCGACAGATTCTATCGCCTGGACGACCTCAACCGAGCCAAGCTGGCCGCGGAGGAGAGCCGGCTGCGTCAGAGGGAGCGGTCCCTGGCGGAGCGAACCCAGGTCACCATGGAGAACCTGTTCAGCCAGATTGAGGCGGGCAACGTCAAGGATCTGAACCTGATCATCCGCGCGGACGTGCAGGGATCGGTGGACGTGCTGAAGAAGTACCTGTCCGAGTTGAGCACGTCGGAAGTGAGAATCAACATCTTGCAGGCGATGACCGGTGGCATCACTGAAGGTGACGTTCTTCTGGCTGAGGCCTCCAACGCGATCATCATTGGCTTCAATGTCGTGGCGGATGAGCATGCCGCCAGGGCAGCGGAGGTCCGAGGTGTCGATACTCGATTCTACAACATCATCTACCGGATCACCGAGGATTTGCAGAAATCCATGGTCGGATTGCTGGAGCCCGAGGAGCAGGAGAGATCCGTGGGCCGTATGGTGGTCAGGGCCATATTCAAGGTCTCGCGAATTGGCACGGTGGCCGGCTGCTACGTCACCGGCGGCGCGGTGACCAAGGGCGCCAAGGCGAGGCTGATCCGTGACAACGTCGTCGTCAGGGACGGCCTGGCGATCGAGTCGCTCAAGCATGTCAAAGACGATGTCCGGGAGGTCAAGGCGGGGCTGGAATGCGGTATCAAGCTGGCCGGATTCGACGACATCAAAACGGACGATGTGCTGGACTTCTATGAGATCGTCAAGGTGGCCAGGACCCTTCAGGCTTGAGGAGAACGGACCGCCGGCGCCAGAGGAAGAACAGTCCTATGCCGACCCGAAGACAGGAAAAAGGGGCTCGCTTGATCAGAGAAGTGGTCAGCGATGCGATTGTCAACCATTTGAGCGATCCGCGGATTGTGGGGCTTGTCAGCGTCACTCGCGTGGACGTGTCGGCGGACATGCGCAACGCGGACGTGTACCTGAGCGTCTTTCGGGCCAGCGACAGCGAGAAGGACCGGACCTTCGAGGCAATCACCCATGCCAGGGCGCGAATCCAGGCGCTCCTGGCGGCGGCGATGCAGAGCAAATTCTGTCCGGCGCTTCGCTTTCACAGGGACGAGCAGTTCCGCAAGATGCTCGAGATCATGCGATTGATCGAGCAGGTGGCCAGCGAGCATCAGGATCGGGCCGAAGGGCCGGACGAACAAGACGAGTCGTCGCCAGGTACCGGCGGGTCGTGACCCGGTCTATTCTGCTCGCGCACCCTGGATTTCGTGAGGCCGTGGATACGCCGTAGCGTTTGGAAAGGTCATGAGAAGAAGCAGGGAACACGCTCAACGACTGAAGAAGCTGTATCGGGGTCTGAAACGCGTCCATCCGAAGATCGAGCCGGTGAGCCATGACGACCCGGTGGATGCGTTGATCTACGGCGTGATCAGCGAGAGGATGAGCATGTCAGCGGCGGAGGCGGCCATGCGGGCCATCCGGCGAACCTTCGTCAACTGGAACGATCTTCGCGTGTCGCGCCCGGAGGAGATCATGGAAGCGCTCGGCGCAGACACGGCCGCTGGCCGAGACACGGCGTTCATGCTCACCAACGCGCTGCGGGCAGTGTTCGATGTCCACCATACGGTGAGCTTGCAGACTCTGAAGAAACTGGGAAAACGGCCGGCCAGGCAGGCGATCGAGAAGCTGGGCGGGGTCAGCCGCTTCGCGGCAAACTACTGCATGCTGACGTCGCTACAGGCGCACGCCGTCCCTCTGACGGAGGCGATGCTAAGCTACCTCAGACAACACAAGATCGTCGATGCGCAGGCCGATGAGGAGGAGGTCGAAGGTTTCCTGACGAGGCAGGTGTCCGCCAAGAACGCGTACGAGTTCTACACTCTCCTGCGCGAGGAGTGTGAGCGGTCGCGATCCGCCGGCAAGAGCGTGCGCAAGACCACCCGGCGCAAAACGGCAAAGGCGGCGAAGACCGGAAAGAAACGGAGTCGTCGATAGGCTCTGCAAGGACCGTCGGGCGGCAGCAGCGATACGAATCGGAGCTATGGAAAACGCACCAGAACGAATCCTGAAATTCGGCATCCCCGCCGGCAGCCTCCAGAAGGCGACGGCCGACCTGTTCGAGAAGGCGGGCTTTCACATTTGCGACTCGAAACGCAACTATCAGCCGACGATCGACGACGACGGGATCCAGTTGGTGTGCCTGCGCGCCCAGGAGATGGGACGGTACGTGGGCGATGGGGTCCTGGATGCAGGCATCACCGGATACGATTGGATCCAGGAGAATGCCTGCGATGTCCGGGAGATTTGCGAGCTGCCGTACAGCAAGGCGACCAGCAACCCCACGCGGTGGGTGCTGGCCGTGCCGAACGAGTCGCACGTCACCCGGCCTGAAGATCTCCGCGGCGGCATCGTCGCCACCGAGCTGGTCAACGTGACGAGACGGTACTTCGAGAAGCGAAACATCGACGTGAAGATCGAGTTCAGTTGGGGGGCGACGGAAGTCAAGGCCCGCCTTATCGATGCCATCGTGGAGCTCACCGAGACGGGCAGCTCGCTGCACGCCAACAACCTGCGGATCGTGGACACGGTCATCGTTTCCACGACGAGGATGATCGCCAATCACCGTGCGTGGAACGACGCCTTCAAGCGGGAGAAGATCGAGAACATCGTGATTCTGCTCCAGGCGGCGATCGAGGCGCGCAGCAAGGTCGGGTTGAAGATGAACGTTCGCAGGGAAGACCTGGACAAGATCCTCAAGGTCCTGCCGGCGGAGAAGAGCCCGACGATCTCAAGCCTGGCCGACTCTCAGTACATTGCGATCGAGGTGATCGTAGATGACACCGTGGAGCGGGTCCTGGTGCCCGCCTTGAAGCGGGCCGGCGCATCGGGAATCATCACATATCCGTTGAATAAGGTGATCCACTGAAGATGAATGCGAAACGTCGATCCGTTGTGGCGATCCTGGTGATCGCCGTAGCCGTCACGGCGGCCTTTCTCCCCTTGTCTTGCCGGCGGGCCGCAGGACCGCAGGCGTCCGTCGGTGAGCCTGCCGATGCGAATGTTGTCGCCAGGATTGGCGACTACGAGATCACCCGGCGAGACGTGATCCAGCGGTTGGCAATGGAGATTCGCCCGCACAGGGAGGAGTCCACCGGGCCCCAGGAGCCGGTGACCGCCGAGGCGGTCCTGCTCGATCTGATCTCGGAAAAGGCATTGATCCTGGAGGGACGCAAGCTCGGCGCTCTCAACGACCCGACCATCCTGTCCTATGTCGATCGGCAGAAACGGCAGAAGTTGGGCTCGGCGGCCGTCCTGGACTACATGCGCCAGAACCTGACGGTCAGCGACGCAGAGATCGACGAGGTGATGAAGAGCCAGCCCAACATGAGCCGCGAACAGGTCAGCGCGCAGGTGCAGAGGGCCAAGGGGATGCCACTGCTGGAGCAGTTCACCCAGCAACTGTTCACGAAGTTCCATTACAGGCCGCTGAAGGAGAATTTCGCGAGCGCGGCCCGGATTCACGATCGCCTGCTGCACAGGCCGGCCCAAACCCGCCGCGAAAGCTGGATTCTGAACAGCCAGATGAGGGACGAGCTGACCCAGGAGGAGAAGGATCTTGTCCTGGCGACCTACGACGGCGGCAAGGTGACTCTGCGGGATTGGTTTGAGACGCTGGGCGACATCGTTCCGCCACGACGGCCGCAGAATCTGAACACGGCGGAAGGGGTCGAGCAGCTCCTCGACAGAACGTCGCGAGGGGCGATCCTGGTCGCCGAGGCGAAGGCTCGAGGCTACGACAAGAATCCCCAGTACCTGCGAGAGATCAGGGACCTGGAGGATCAGCAGATTCTCTACAAGGTGCAGAGCGACAAAGTCAGGGATATACCGGAGCCCAATGCCGCGCAGATCGAAGCGTTCTACGAGAGGAACAAGGACTGGTTTGTCGAGGGCCCGTTCCTGAACGTCGATCAGATCTGGTGCAAGGATCTGGCGGCCGCTCAGGAGGCCAGGCGGACACTGGACGGCGGCGCGGACTTCCGCTCGGTGAAGGAGACCTATTCGCTCCAGAAGAACGTGGAGCCGTACAACATCTATCGCGGGGGTGAAGGCCCGTTCTGGGAGGATCTGTGGAAGGGCGAGCCCAATCAGGTCGTGGGGCCGGTGAAGGGGTTCTACGAGCAGGGGCTCGCGTGGCGCGTGGTGAGAATCCTGGAGAAGACGCCGGCCAAGACCCGGCCGTACTCCGACCAGATCCACGACACCGTCAAGTGGACGATGCTCGCGGAACAGAGAAAGGCGCGCCTGGACCTGTACTACAAAGAGCTTCGCGAGAAGTACCAGTACGAGTTGTACACGGACCGGATCGAAGGCATCGATCCCCTGGACCCTGCTGTCTATGAGCAGTTGAAGAGATGACGACGTCAGTCAGTCTCGGATTTCGAGATTCGAGGTTCGGATTCCTGTTCCGGTATGATCTTCACGCTGCAACGATACATATTTCGTGACCTTTTCAAAATCTTCGTCCTGACGACGATCGGGCTGACGTTGATCCTGAGTCTCGGCGGGATTCTCCGGCCTGTCCAGGAGTATGGGGTAGGTCTGCGGCAGGTGGTGCACATCCTGGTGTACTTCATGCCCGTCACGCTGACCTTCGTTTTGCCCATAGCGGCATTGTTCGCCTCGGCGCTGGCGTACGGACGGTTCGCCAGTGACAACGAGCTTGATGCCTGTCGCGCCAGCGGAATTGGGATCTCCACACTCGTCTATCCGGGGCTGATCCTGGCCATTCTCGTGGCCATCGCGAACCTGCTTCTGGGCTTCCATGTCATGCCGTATTTCTTCCGCCTCGCCGAGCGATCCCTCAAGGCCGACGCCAAGCAGATCCTGTTCCGCAACATACAACGACACGGGTACTATGCCCTGCCACCCAAAGACCAGTACCTCATCTATGCCGATCACGCCGATCCGAAGACCGACACGCTCTACGGGATCATCGTGATGGAGTCGTCGCTGAGGGGATTCAAGCGGATCATCACGTGTGAATCCGCACGTGTGTCCTTCAATCCTCGCGGGCGATCCAACGAAGTCCGCCTGGCCACGCGGAACACGCGGCAGTTGGGCGGCCCCGGGGACACCTGGTGGGTCGAGAACGAGGCGGCTTCGATCCGGCAGGAGTTCGGCTCTCTGCTGGGCGATGACATCAAGTTCAAGAAGATCGACGAGATGAAGCAGATTCGCGTCAATCCGATGCTGTTTGACCCGGTGGCGGAGGCGGCTCACAACGCTTATGTGCGGCTGGTGGCGGAGCTGCTGGTGCAGGACATCCGGGCGAAGCTGAGCACGGCGCCTTCCGCTTCCTATGACCTCAGCGGCGAATCCGGGACGATGAGCTTCTCTGCCGCCGGGTGCACGCTGGCCGACGAGCCCACGATTTCCCTTCAGCCCCCGGTGACCGTGGAGGAACGTGGCAACACAGCGGACAAACCGCCGCGAAGACTTCGCTGCCAGAAGGCCGTTCTGCATCTCGACGACAGCATGGGCGACGTGCAGTTGTACCTGCTGCTGTCCAACGCCAAGGTCGTCGAGACCGGACAGTCGGTGGTGCATCATGCCATCGCGGGTCTGGCCTTGCCCGAATCCATCCGGGAGGCCCTCGGCCCGTCGGGCGAGGCGAACCTGGAACTCGAGACCGGGCGTTCGAATTCCTTGTTGAAAGGCCCGCCGAGTCCCAGGCTGGTTCAGTTGCAGGGAATCGTGAACCGGCAGATCCACGACACGCTGATCGATATCACCGGCGAGATCCACTCGCGTCTGGTCTTCGGCATCGGCTGTGTTCCGATGATCCTGATCGGCATCGCCTTGGGCATCCTCAAGCGCGGCGGACACCTCCTCAGCGCCTTTGGCGCCAGTTGCGTGCCCGGCGCGGTCCTGGTCGTCGCCATCATCAGCGGCAAGCAGGTCGCCGGCAACACCCGCTGGGGCGAGGCCACCCCCGGCGTCCTGATCATGTGGTCCGGACTGGTCTTCTTGCTCCTGTTGACTGCGTTCCTCTACACCCGCCTCGTGCGTCACTGACGCGCCCAGGAACGCAAGATGATGGACACAGGAATCATGAGTGAATGATCCCTGCGCGTCCGCCGCTCCACCCCTTCGGTACTCCGCGGCTCCAGTCCCTCGCCCGATTCAGCCGGTTGTCTGTCGCGTCTGCTGCCTGACGGCCTGGCGGACTTCGCGGTTGATTCGGACGCTGCACCAGTGCTGGCCGCACATGGAGCAGTAGTCGGCGGAGCGCGTCGCGGCGGCACCCATCTCCCGGCATGCCTCGTGGTGCATCCGGTCGGCGGTCTTCGGATCGAGGGATTCGCTGAAATGTGTTTGCCAGTCCAGGTCGCTCCGGGCGACGCTCAGCTTCCTGTCGCGTTCATCGGCGCCCTTGAGTCCGCGTGCGATATCCGCCGCATGAGCGGCGATCCGGGCGGCGACGACTCCCGCTCGTACGTCGTCGGCGTTCGGGAGTCCCAGGTGCTCTCGCGGCGTGACATAGCACAGGAAGGAGGCGCCGTAGAACGCCGCGGCGCAGCCCCCGATGGCAGAAGTGATGTGATCGTACCCCGGCGCGATGTCGGTAACCAGGGGGCCAAGCACGTAGAAGGGGGCGCCATGGCAGATTTCCCGCTGGAGTTCCATATTTCGCTGGATCTGGTCGAAGGGCACGTGGCCGGGACCTTCCACCATGACCTGGCAGCCGCGTTCCTGGGCCCTGGCGGTCAGCTCGCCCAGGGTTCGCAGCTCCGCAAGCTGCGCCTCGTCGGTGGCGTCGGCGATCGCGCCGGGTCGCAGGCCGTCACCGAGTGAGAAACACACGTCGTACTCGACCATGATGTCACACAGGTCGTCGAACAGCTCATACATGGGGTTCTGCTTGTCGTGGTAGAGCATCCACTTGGCCAGCAGGGCACCGCCCCTACTGACGATACCGGCGACTCGCTTCCCGACGAAGGGCAGGTGCTCCCGGAGCACGCCGGCGTGGATTGTGAAGAAGTCCACGCCCTGGCGGGCCTGCTTCTCAATCGTTCGTAGGATGATATCGTTGTCGATGTCCTCGACGTTCCTGCCCTCGATGACCTGGTAGATCGGGACGGTGCCGAAAGGGACAGGACAGTGCGCGAGCAGCTCACTGCGAATCGCGTCGAGGTTGCCGCCCGTGCTGAGGTCCATCACGGCGTCGGCGCCGACCTCCAGTGCCGCTTGCAGCTTTTCGATCTCGGCCCCCACGGAGGAACGAACGCTGCTGGTCCCGATATTGGCGTTGACCTTGGTTCGGAGGATTCTGCCGATGCCCGTTGGCTGTAGGGGCAAGTTTGAAACCTGCCCATGCTGGGCTGCCAGATGATGCACATTGGCCGGAATGACCAGCCGTCCCGCGGCAAGCTCCGTCCGAACAAGCTTGGCATCCACTCCCTCATCGTGGGCCACGGCCTGCATGGCTTGCGTGATCGTCCCGGCTCGTGCATGCTCCAATTGCGTCGTCATGATCCTGCACTCCTCGTCGCCAACAAAAAAATCGCTCCCGCGGGAAGCGATTTGGCGATCACTGATGATCCGGTTTTCCGAATCGCTTTCCTACGCAGGCCTTCTCGCCCCGACACAATCCGGAGCGACTATCCCGATCAGGTTCAAAGGGTTCTGTCTCAGACCCGCCTACGGCAGGCCACCCCTAGCGACCAGACCCCATTATACGATGCAAGTCGAGCCATTCAAACAATTCCTCTGAACCCCGAAGGCTGCATTCCAAGCCGCCGCACTCGAACCTCAAATGCGTGGAGCATGAAAGGAAGGCGGGTAGGAGGCGAAGAGCAAAAGGGACCGCCATTTGTTGGGCATCGTGCCTGTGCCTCATGACACTTGTTCGACCGAGACACTGAGTTTGTAGCGGTAGAGCGACACCCCCTGGACTCGCTGTGTGGCCAGAATCAAGTCGTCCGAGATATCCCTGGCGATAATGGCGCCTCGACACGGTCCCTTGTCGAGGTGTTTATCAACCCATCCCATATAGTAGAGGAGTTGACCCAATGCCTTGTTCCGACCGCGCGAGACCTTAAGCTCGAACACCACGAATCGGCCAGTCCTGTCTCTCGCCAAGATGTCGATCCGGCCCTCATCCACCGAAAACTCCACTCCGGTTTGCTCACCCTCGCAATACAGTTGGAGTCCCGCCTCGACACGATCAAGGTTGTTCGCGAGATAATCCCGAAGATCGGTTTCTGCTGCGAATGCTTGATCTTCGTCGGCCTCATCGGAAGACGCGATCTCGCCGCGCCCAGCGAGGAAGTCTCCATAGCGAGCCTTGAGATTCAACCAGAACGCAGCCATGTGCTGACCCCAAGGGGTATTGCCGGTGGGCCAATAGCGATCCTTGAATGAGTCGAAGAGTCCCTTTCGAGTGAAGATGTCGATTACGTAGCCGCGGCGGAGCGAAGACGTATACGAAAGGTCCCACTCGATCTCCATCTTGCGAATCTCCGCCATTTCTTGCCCAAGGCCTTGTTCGGCACCGAAGAGATACGCCTGCTTGAGAGGCATGTACTTCTGCTCGTCGCTCATACGACTTCCATTGTCAACGAAGGATGACCTACGCTTTCTCCACGACTCTGCACTTGGCGCGGATGAATTCGGGGTCAAGGTCCGCGCCGCATTCCCATTCCACCGTGTCAAATGCGATACGTACGCGTTTGAATTGCTCGAGATCTCTGATCTTCTTGAAGACGCCGAAATCCAGGTAGGGAGTCATATCGAAAATGCCTTCGATGCCGTCATCGAAAGCCACGACGAGAGAGAAGTCCTCCTTGGGTTGGACACTTACGACCGCTGGGTACATTCCAAAGTCCTCCTACTGAAGAGGCTGAATCTTGAAGGGCTCATCGCCATTCATCACCAGGCTCCAATTGGCCATCAACTCCTCTTGATGAAGTTCTACCCACGCTTGGACAAGCTTCCGCTGCCGAGCTGGAAGGGAGCCCTGGATGATCTCTCCGCTACGGATGTCTACGGAAGCTCTGAACTCGTTGTAGAACGCATGGAAATGCGGGGGATTGTGTTCCCCGGGTGCGAAATACAGTCGGATGATAATGCCGTAGAACATCGATATGGTTGGCATGCGCTTGTTCTCCTTTGTTAGTCGGCCAACGTTGGCCATGATGATACCGTTGCGCACGGGTCGTTACAAGCTGAAATCCATGCCACCCGCGGACAAGGGCCGCGGATTGTCCAACTGGCTGGCTGGATCGCTTCACTGCCGGTGGCTTAGCAGCCCACTGGACGCCCTACAGGATGTCGTTGACACTGGTGAACAGGGTTTCGAAACGGGCGAAGGCTTCGCTGGCGCCGGGGAGCTTCTCGATTTTTCGGTGCTTGCTTCGGAAGAGATACTCGGCGGGGATCATCGGGTCGAAGTTGACGGGCTTGATCTGGCGCGCGGCGAAGGTGCTCCGCACCATCTTCAAGACGGGCTCGTCGCCGGTAACCTGCTCCATTGTGCGCGACAGTCTGTACTTGCGAGGCAGGCCGTAGGATTCGTCGGTCAGCGCCAGGTACGTCCACCAGCCGAGCAGGTCCTCCACCGTGCTGGCAGCGGGCTTGGCATACTTGTGCAGCGGAAAGACGTGACACCGTTGGAGCATGCGGGAGACCTCCCGGTGCTCCGTGATCTCCGGACGGACCTCGGACAGGGTCAGCAGCACGGCAAAGCCCGATGCGTCGTTCGCCAGCAGGCCGGCGAGGGCCGCCAGGCGGACGAGATCGCCGCAAGGGACGATCGTCCAGGCGGGGCGCAGACCCGTCCTGCCCCGCTCGTTCAAACGCGCGGAGAACCACTGGAGGTACAGCACATCGGCGGGCTTCTCCACCAGCAGCAGCCTCTTCTGTGCCGTCAAGTCCTGCATGATCCGGTAGCCCAGCGACGCCTGGAGCGGCAGCAGGGTGTCGTGATCCATGCTGAGAACCTCGTCGCCGACTTTCGTTCCCAGGTACTCGGATCGGCCATCCGGCGTCCGGTGAGTCACTTCCTCCACCGTGCGGACCCATTCCATTCTCTCCGGATCGATCATGAACGGTGAATGGGTCGCGTAGAGCACCTGGTACTGTGACACCAGTCGCTCACGGACGTATCGAAGCAGGTCCCACTGCGCCTTGGCGTGCAGTCCGAGCCCCGGATCGTCCAGGAGGATGATGAGGTTGTCGCCGCAGCGTCGTCGTACGTCGGCGTACCATACCAGAAAGGAAAAGAACCACACAAAACCCGTGCTGCGCTCCGAGAAGTTCAGCGACAAGTCGGTCCTCGTATTGACGATGCGGGTCTCGAATACCAGCCCGCGATCCAAAGGCGACGGATCGCCCGGGCGGGCGGGGTAAAGATGAAAGCTCACCCTCAAATCCCGTTCCTGGCTCCAGTACCTGGCGATCTCGGCGGTGATGGGCCTGGCGGCGTCTTCCAGGTCCGCGATGAGCTCCTCCGACCGCTCGATGCCGGTCAGCGCCTCCACCGAGGTGCCCCCAAGCTCCAGCAGCGCCAGAAAGACACGATCAGGACCCGTTAACTCTCCTTTCGTTTTTCTCTGGAGCAGCGCGTCGATGGAGATGCGTCCATCCATGATGTGCCACTCGGAGAAGTACAGGAATTTCGGCAGCAGGGGGGCGAGACGTCTTTCCAGGAAGACGTTTGGATCGTGGGGCAGCTCGGCGCGTGGCCCTTGCGTACTCTGCGAAGAGCTGTCGATGGGAGTCTGCCGCTCGCCGAATGTCGCCGTGCCCGTCTCTTCGCCGGTATCGGTGATCCGCGTTAGACCTCTCACCGGTTCCTCGGACATCCCGGAACCGTCGCTCGGAGGCTCCGCGTCGTGCGTCTGTCGCGGGATTCCTTCGTCTGTTGGCGAAGGGGCCGGCATCGCGTCAATCGCCGCAAACGAGCCGGTCCATCGGCGCCCCGGATAGTAGCCCTTCTCCACGACGACAGTCCGGGACGTGACTGCGCCGGCGCCGAGGACGCTCTCCAGCTTCTCGACGTCGCGATCCTCCAGCTCCCACGTGGCGATCAGGGCCTCATCGGGCTGACGACCGGGTTGCTTCTGGTACTCACGACGGCGGGCCCGCGGATACTCCATCAGGACATCGAACCTGGCCAGTTCTTCGACATCCGGGTTGAGCTTGTAAAGCGCTTCCAGCAGCGAGGTCTTGCCGGCGCCGTTCTTGCCGACGAAGGCTGTGACCGGGCAAACGCTGAATTCCGTGGAGTCCTCGACGCAGCGGAAGTTCTTCACTCGCATCCGTCGCAGCTTCATGACTACATTCCTCCATAAAGGTCGTCATTCACCTTTCCCCCAGGCGACATGCCAATTCCTGGCCATCTTAACAGGAGGCATCGGGACCGTCAAATCCACGCAATTCATATTTTTCCCTATTGTATGTCAGTGGGGCTAAGTGTCGGAACACACAATATTTGCGCCACATCCATGCCACTCGGCGACGTACAGTCGCCGAGCGCTGGGGCGAATATGCTTGCAGAATGCCGACGCGGTTGTATAGTAAAAACTGCTATATTATCGGAAGGTGCTGTGCTCCTGTCTTGCGCTGGGTGGAACGGAAGGAGGATAGGTCGACTAGACAGTCGTTCGGGCGCGCATTACAAGACCCGATCGGGAGACAGCCAAAACGATTTGGACGCGACCTCTGATACGAGGTGGGCGAGTTACTCAACCTGTTTGTTCATTGACACGGACAGGTTGAAAGCGGCAGCTACAAAGGTTGTGCGCATCGCGCGTGCCTGAAGGGTAGGGCACGCGGTCAATGGAACTGGGGGGTGTTGGAGATGGAGTGAAGGAGAAGGATGATGAAGACGCGGATACTCTCTTGCGGAGTAATGGGGGTTGTTCTGGGGTGTTCCTGTTTGAGTGGGTCCGTCGCGGCGGATGGACTGCGCGCCTGGGGCTCGAATTACGACGGTCAGGTCAACGGCCTGCCGGCGGGCGCGGACTATGTGGCGATCGCGGCCGGGGACGGGCACGCCCTGGCTTTGACCGGTGCGGGCAACGTGGTGGCCTGGGGACAGAACAGCAAGGGCCAGTGCAATGTCCCGCCGGGCAGCTACGTGGCCATCGGCGCCGGCGCCGATTTCAGCCTGGCGATTCGCCCGGACGGCTCCATCGCTGCCTGGGGCAGCAATGTCCAGCGGCAGATTTCCGATGCGCCGCCGGGCGGCGGCTTCGTGTCCGTCGAAGGAGGCAAGTCTTTCGCCGTGGCTCTGAGGCGGGACGGCTCGATCGTCGTCTGGGGTAGCGACGCATGCGGCCAGGTCTCCCTCGCGCCGACGGGGACCGGTTTCACGGCGATTGCCGCCGGCGATTCGCACGCCGTGGCACTACGCTCGGATGGTACGCTCATCTCATGGGGGAGTCCATTGGCTACAGCAGCGACGCCGACGACCGGCACATTCACCGCGATCGGTGCAGGCGACAGCCAGAGCCTGGCAGTCCGCAGCGATGGCTCCATCGCCTGGTGGGGCAACGATCGTTACGGCTACGGCCTGGCCAACGTGCCCGCCGGAACCGACTACGTCCGTGTCGCCGCCGGCTACCTTCATGCCCTGGCCTTGAAAAAAGACGGCTCCATCGTCGGATGGGGCGCCGGCAAGGACACCTCCGGCCACCCGAACTGGGGGCAGGCCAATCCGCCGGCAGGAAAGGGCTACCCCGACATCGCGTGTGGACTGTACTTCAGTCTGGCCCTGGCGAGCAGTGCACCCAAGCCTGTTATTTCGGATGATTTCGATGATAATAGTCTTGGCGGCTCCTGGCGGCTTGTGGCGGATGACCTGGCGAATTGTCGTGTGGAGGAGACGCAGCAGAGACTGGAACTGACGGCCACCGCGGCGGCCGGCCGGGCCTCGGCCTTCTGTCTCGCCAATGGCTGGGCCCTCGACGTGACGAGGGATTTCTCGTTCAAGATCGACTACCACTACGCTCTGCCGGCGAGGGAGGATGGCGGCGTCGCTGTCGTCCTGGCGAGGAACGAGAACGACATTCACTCGCACTACGTCGAATTCGGTGCCGGGGCATGCATCTCCTATCCGTACTTCTGGCACGAGGCGGCCGGCAGCACGTCGAGGAGAGCATCCTTCGTGAGGCGGACCCAGGACAGCGGAGCGCTCTACGTCTCATACGATGCGACGCACGATGCGCTCTATCTGAGCAGCACAGGGTACGGCAGTCAAAACGCCATGGTGACCACGACGCTGTTGTCCGGGAGCAACGGGGCCGGGCAGAGGGTGCTCGTGGGGATTGGCGGCGTCTCCGACCACGAGGCGATTGAGTCCGGCAGCGCCTGGCTCGACGACTTCCGGCTGGACAGCGGCACGGTCGTGCTGACCGCCATGACGAACATCTATCGCTTCTGGTCGCCCACCGCCGGCAGACATTTCTACACCACCAGCGAAGAGGAGAAGAACGTGCTGGTCGATGTGTACTCGAATACCTGGGTGTTCGAGGGCGTTGCCTTCCGCGCGGCCAGTGTACCTTCTTTGTCCGGCATGGCGCCCGTCTACAAGTTCCGGGCCGTAAACGGACAGACGCAGTTCTACACCATCAGCGAACGCGAGAAGGACTCGCTTCTCCGCGAGTACGGCCACATGTACCGCTACGATGGGGTGGCCTTCTACGCCTATCCACAGGGCCAGCAGCCGCCCGATACCGTGCCTGTTTGCCGATTCCTGAGTCTGGCGAACCAGGGCCATCTCTACACGGCCAATGAAGACGAAGTGACCCTGCTCAAAGGCAGTTTCCCCCAGGCGTTTCAATACGAAGGCGTTGCCTTCTGCGCATACCCGTGATGCCGTAGAGACACAAGATTCTGCGTCTCCGTCAATGCGCTTGCCGTGCCCGGTCGTCACCGCCCTGCGTGGTTCTGCTCTTGTTTGGCGTGCACCGCTCCGGTATAGTGACGCGGTGTTCTCACTGTGAGACGGGAGAGACGCAAGATCTTGCGTCTCCACAGGTACTGGGCGATACCATGGAGGTTCAGGTCATGGGCAACGAGCACAACATGTCCCGGCGGAGCTTGCTGAAGAAGACGGTGGTCGGCGCGGTGGCGGCGTCGATGGCCGGCCCAAGCGTGGCGACGGCTGCCCAGAGCGGCACGCTGCGGCTGGGTGGGCCCGTTTTCGGGAGGATTCAGGACCCGCAGGGCTGGATCGCTGCGCTCAAGAGGCTGGGCTATTCCGCCGCCTACTGTCCCGTCGGTCCCGATGCCACGGATGATGTCGTCCGGGCCTATGAGGACGCAGCCGCCAGGGCGGGCATCATCATCGCCGAGGTCGGCGCATGGAGCAATCCGACCAGTCCGGACGAGACGACGCGCCAGGCCGCCCTGGAGAAGTGCCGTACATGCCTCGCTCTGGCCGACCGCATCGGCGCCCGGTGCTGCGTCAATATCGCCGGATCACGCGGCAAGTTGTGGGACGGCCCCGACGCCGCCAACCTCACGAAAGAGACGTTCGACATGATCGTCGAGACGACCCGGTCGATCATCGATGCCGTCAAGCCGATGCGGACGTTCTTCACCTTGGAGACGATGCCCTGGGCCTATCCCGACTCGCCGGACTCGTACCTGCAACTGCTCAAGGCCATCGACCGCAAGCAGTTCGCCGTGCACCTCGATCCCGTCAACCTCATATGCAGCCCGCAGCGATACTACGGCAACGGCCAACTGATCCGCGAGTGCTTCGAGAAGCTTGGTCCCTACATCAAGAGCTGTCACGCCAAGGACATCCTGTTGCAGGAGAAGCTGACCACGCACCTCGACGAAGTCATCGCCGGGACCGGCGGCCTGGATTACGCCGTCTTCCTGAAGGAGCTAAGTCGCCTCCCCGGCACGCCCCTCATGCTGGAGCACCTCTCGAAAGCGGAGGACTACGACAAAGCCGCCGCCTACATCCGAAGTGTCGCCGAGAAGCTCGGCCTGTCGTTCGCGTGACGCATAGAGGCTCTCGGTGGTCGCGGTGGGTGGCGCGCTTGCCGCAGCGGTCGCGGATTTGGTCCGCGAGTTGGTGAGTAAGCTGGGACTCGATCAGGGTCTGGAATGATCGGAGAAATAGATGAGTGTGAAAACGTCGAGCATCCTCGCGATGGCACTCGGCCTTCTTCATGTGCAGCCCATGAGTGCTCAATCCAACGTGAACATCGTCCTGCCGGAATGCAGGCATCGGCATCTGGCATGCACGGCGGAGGAACTCCAGCGGTTGCGGCAGGCCTACCAGGGACAAGGTGCCGAGCATGACGTGGTCGCGGCCCATGTGACCGACGCGAAGCGATTCCTTGGCGATCCGATCCGCTTCCCGCCGCGAGGCGGCCAGCACAACCAGTGGTATCAATGCGATGCATGCCAGGTCGCGCTGCGCACCGTGGACGCGACCCACCATCAGTGTCCCAAGTGCAAGAAGGTCTATTCCGGGCCTCCTTATGATGACGTGATCTTCTCGCACGAACACAGCCGCAACCTCCAGCGGATGACGACGGCGGCATGGGCGCACGCAATCTCGCAGGAACAGGAGTTCGCCCGGTACGCCGCCCGGGTCCTGCTCGGCTACGCCCAGCGGTATTCGCAGTATCTGTACCACGACAACTCGATGAGGGACACGCCCGGCCGGTCGGGTGGGCATCTGTTCGAGCAGACGCTGAACGAGGCGTCGTGCATGGCGGCCAGCATCGGCCCGGCGTACGATCTCATTCACGATTGTAACGTGCTCTCGACAGCCGACCATCAGAGGATTCGCGACGGCCTGCTGCTGCCAATGCTCCGCAACATCGACAAGAACAAGGCGGGCAAGAGCAACTGGCAGACGTGGCACAACGCCGCGATGCTCTGGGGCGGCGCCCTGCTCCACGATCCGAACTGGGTCCGAAAGGCGATCTTGGACGAGCGGAACGGATTCTACTACCAGATGGATGCGTCGGTTTCGAAGGAGGGGATGTGGTACGAGAACAGTTGGGGCTACCATTTCTACACGCTCAGCGCATTGATCAATATGGCCGAGACCGCGCGGCGGTTGAATCTGGACCTGTGGGGCCAGGAACGGCTCAAGAAGATGTTCACGCTGCCGGCCTATTACACGATGGCCAACGGGATGCTCCCGCGATTCGGCGACGACGTCAATTCGTCGGTGCGCCGGCTCGGCCGCATGTTCGAGCCCGCTTACCACGCCTATCGTGATCCGCAGTTGCTGGCGCTTCTGGGCGACAGGCCGAGCTTCGAAAGTGTCCTTCTGGGGCGATCCACTGGAGCATCGGCCCAGATGCCGGCGTTGCAGAGCATGGTCTTCGAGGATGCGGGACATGCGATCCTCCGAAGCCAGGGTCCGGCGGGACTGACCGCCGCGATGACCTTCGGCCCCTATGGTGGCTTCCACGGGCACTATGACAAGCTCAGCTTCGTTCTCTTCGGCTTTGGCAAGGAGCTTGGCGTCGATCCCGGCCGGGCCGCCAGTCAAGCGTATCGCCTGCCGATCCATTCCAACTGGTACAAGGCGACAATCTCGCACAACGCGGTGCTCGTGGACGGACGCAGTCAGAAGCCCGCTTCGGGCAAGCTGGAGTTGTTCGAGCGCAAGGATGGGTATACCGCCGTAGCAGCAAGCTGCCGCGAGGCGTACCCGGGTGTCGAGCACAAGCGTCTGCTCTTCATGACCGACACGTATCTGCTTGTCCTCGACCAGTTGCACTCGGATACGGATCACCGGTTCGGCTGGTTGTACCACAACAAGGGTGCTCGTGTCGTCTGCGATCAAGCCCGCGAGGGCGTGACCATAGCAGCGGACTACTCAGGCGGCGACTACATTCAGAATGCCAGACGGGGCGAGTCTGACGAGCCCATTCAGGCGCGATTTGAGGATGGCAATGTCACGACGCATCTGATCCTGGCCGGCCGGCCGGGCACGCTCGTGACCATCGGTGACGGGGTGGGTGCCTCTGTGGATGATCGGGTCCCCATGGTGATGGTCGGCAGAACCGGGCGCAATGTATCCTTTGCGGCCCTCCTGGAGCCAGTGCTGACAGGCGGGCGCCCACAGGTCGCAGGGATTCGACTCACGAAAGCCGCTAATGGTCTGGTGACTACCGTCGAGCTGGACGGCCGCACCGATGTGGTCAGAATCCGCCGGGACAACGGCTTTTCGGCCGACCTATCACAAAAACCTTGACCTCGGTTTCTCGGACGTTGCGATTCTCACGCCCCGATGGTAGAATACGGACAGATCGTGGGAACACGTACTCGCGCCTGTGCATCTTATTACCCAGCCGGGAAACGGCCGCTCAGAGCTGGCAACATAAGGCCTTGAGAGGAGCATGGTTATGAGCACGCGAAGGGCATTTACACTGATCGAGTTGCTGGTCGTCATCGCCATCATCGCCCTTCTCATGGCGATTCTGATGCCGGCGCTGAATCGGGCGAAGGAGCAGGGCAAGCGGGCCGCCTGCCTCAACAATCTCAAGCAATTGACCTTGGCCTGGATCATGTACGCCGACGAGAACGACGGCAAGCTCGTCAATGGTGCCACTGGTTTCAGTGATATCGCCGACCAGGGGTGGGGCGACCACACCAAGGAGCTCGCCTGGGTCAACAGATACAGCGCCAGTGATTGGGATATCCAGATCGACGGGATAAGAACAGGTGCCCTGTGGCCTTATGTGAACAAAGAGGAGCTCTACCGGTGCCCGACAGGCCGGCGCGGTCAGGCTCTGACCTATTCTATCATGTTCTCCATGAACGCCGTCAACCATACATGGAGCCAGGGCGTCAAGGGGGCGCACGTCAAGAAGATGATCGAGATCAAGCCGAACACCGCGATGCGACTCACGTTCATCGACGAAGGGTATATGACCCCAGATGCCTACGCCGTCTGGTATCGGCAGGAGTGTTGGTTCGATAATCCACCGGTCCGCCACGGGGATGGCACGACCGTGTCCTACGCGGATGGCCATGTCGAGCACTGGAAGTGGAAAGGCACCGATACGATCGCCCATGCCAGAGAGTACGAGAACATAATGCCCGACACGGCCTGGAGGCCGACCTCGGACGAGGGCTTCCGGGAACTCTACCAGATGCAGCGTGGATGCTGGGGAAGCCTCGGGTACTCGCCTTCTCGTGCGCCATAGAGCCGTCGGACTCTCAGGGGTATCGCCCAGACCATTGAGCGTCTTCGTCTTGTAGATTCGCTTATGGGTTTGGCAAACCGGGCGAAGGCGTCCGGGCTCGCCAGTTTGCAGGATCATTGCCGTACGCCGCGGGGTCGATCCGACTGAGAGACGAGCCTTGACCATCCGCCTGTGTCGGCCATGGGTCGATGCCGCCCGGGAAGCTCCACGGGTGTGCACCATCGCTGTATACGACCCGATCCACGCGCATCCAGATCCGCTCGTCTTGCCCGTCCAGGTCTCCAGGCCGGCTGATCTGGACTTTCTCCGCGCCGTTGGCCAGGTTGCCGACACCCCAGGAGAACACCCTCACATCCACGGGGATGTCGTATTTGTCCCGCACCAGATTCTCGGCCTTCGCCAGGACAATGTACTCGCCGGGCGCCAGGACCACGGGTACGTCCGTAGGAAACAGTAGTTCAATGCCTGGATTATCTGGATCGTCCGTGAACCGCCAGGGCGCTTCCTTCTCCATGTCATATAGCTTCACGGGAGCGTCGGTGATGTTCAACAGCTCGACGTACTCCTCAGGAATCAGTCCATCCGGATGGTACATGATCTCATGGATCACGACGGGGCCGACCTGCGGCACAGCGTTGGCGGCGCCGGGCGTGGGCTCGCTCAGAGCCACGAAGTTGTAAGACCCGGTGCTCTTTTCGTAGCGGCCGAGCGACACGCCTGGCTCGGAGGCATCGAATTTCTCCTGCTCGCTGTAGCCGGTGAGGGCGCCGGCTGCACCGGAGTGTAGATAGACCGTCTCGCCGTCGGCACTGAGGGCGAATGGCTCCTTGCAGCCGGGATCGGCCTTGCTGCCGAACTGGCGATTCTCATAGAACACCACGTAACCGCCGGCGGGGATGCTGGCGCCCGAAGCAATCTGATACTTGGTGAGGTCGTCCGCGTCGTCGCTGAGGAACCAGCCTCCGATGCTGATCGCCTGATCCGTCGTGTTGTGCAGCTCGATCCAGTCGGGGTCACGGCCCTGGGAGTTCGCGAGCAGCTCGTTGATGACCACCGCTCCCAGCGACGGCACCTGGCCGCTATCGTCCGTGCCGGGCGAGCCCCCCATCGCGGCGCTGGGGCGCCATGCGCTCTTGTCGGTGAAGGCATTCGGATCCGCCTGGAGGTCCCTGGCCGTGAGGGAAAAGCCCATGCCGTCGGTGAGGTTGAACCAGTCATCACGGAAACGGAAGCTCTCAATGACCGTGCCCAAAGCGTCGAGCAGTTCCAGCCGCTCACCGGCGTTGTTGAGATTGCCCGCGTAGCGACCGGCGACCGGCCGGCCGGAGCCGTACTTCGCTTCGAATGCGGCCTCGTCCCTGACCACAACACAGTACCCGCCCGGCGCCAGCTCGAAGACCGGGAACGTGAAATCGATCCCGTTGGTGAACTTGACAAGGTTCAGGTTGATGGTATCGCTGCCGATGTTCGTCAGCTCGACGTATTCGGTGTTCGGATCGGTGGGCTTTCCGGTGTCGGCTGGGTGATACATGATCTCGCTGATGCGCAGGCTCTGCGCGACGGGACCGGCGGCATAGACCGCCTCGTTCAACGCGCTCCACGTGGTGCCGCTGAGCACTCTCGCTTTGACATGGGTACTCTTGCTGAGCGCGGTGGCCGATCCATACTGCAAGGCGGTTGGCGCCACGCCCGCCGGCTGGGAACCGCTCTGCGCTTTGGCGGCGGCCAGCTCCACCGACAGCAGGAAATCGGAGCTGGTGGACCCCTGGTTGAGACCGTGAACGGCCAGAACGTTGTCGCCCTGGCGAAGCGTGGCGACGCGGCTGCTGATATCGAAGTTCTCGAACACGATCGCATCGGTATCCGAATGGCTCGCCGACGCGCCGGCGTTCCAGGCGGGCGTGCCGTCGGCCTGCGCCCGGCATACCTCCGTCCCATTGATATATGCCACGAAGCCATCGTCGTAGCGCACCTTGAGCGTCAGGTTGCTGATGCCCTGTAGAGCGGCGGCGGTCAGGCTGAATGGTATCCGGATATAGCAGCTCGCATTCTTGCCGTACATGGCGTCGAGCACATCGATGCCGATGAAGCTCTCATACCCGGTGCTGCGCTCGAAGCCCACGCCACCGGCGCCGGGGAGCCAGGCGGAGTCGTCAAAGGGCTGTCCGCCTTTCCACGCCTGGCCGATGTCGGCCGTGGGGACGAGCACCCGCTTGGCGGCAGACTCCCTGACGAGCACGTTCGCGCTGGCGGTTCCCGACGGAACCGTCGCCGGCAAGCGAGGGTCGTTGCCGTCGGTGGTGTACCAGATGGTGCCGCTGCCGGTCATGGACAGCAGGGACCCCTTCATGACGCGACCGCCGTGCTGGTACGATCCGCTGATGTTGAAGGCCGGAGCCGCGATGCTCGGATAGAGTCCCGCGTTGCGGAATTGGTTCATGACGATACCCGGTCGCTGAACCATGTACGTGTTCAGGATGTAATCGCGCTCCGCTCGCCACTGGGTGATCGTGTACGGCGTGCTGCTGACGACGTCGCCCCAGCGCGCGGACTCCGCGATCATGGCCTCTTCAATGGAGTCCGCCAGCGCCGCGTAGGCGGCGGCCGGCCGATTGCCCTGGGGATACGTCGGGTCCCACCAGGGCCGGCTGGGATCGACGTACAGGGGACCGCCGTTGAAGAACGCGCGATGAACGTGATCGGCAAACAACAGGCGGAACTCCGCGTTGTTGCGAAGCTGTCCATACGGCTCGGCGATGCCGTTGCCCACGTTGACGACGTTCTCCGTGAGGCTGGAGTCCAGGCTGTGGCCCACGACGAGGTCTATCACCCACTCCGTATCCCAGCAGAAGAACTTGAAGCCCGACGTGTCGATGCGATTCATCCCGGCATACCAGTTCTTGTGAGGCCAGTCCGTATTGCCGACGAAGAAGTTGACGATCAGGTAATCGATGTAGTTGTCCAGGTCGATGTAGTCCTTGTAGGCAGGGTTCCGCGTGCCGTCGGGGTTGTTGCCCTGAACGCGCTGATACCCTTCGTTCGTCTGAACGCCCTGGCGGACGGCGCTCAGCATGGCGCTCCAGGAGTCGCCCACACTGTCGCCTACGGGCACGTTCGTTTTGAAGCAGTCCCAGTCTTCCTTGTCACCGCCGAAGTAGGAAGCGGTGAACGACTGGTCCGGCCGCTCGACGGGATTGTAGAGTCCCCAGTAGGCGCCGTCGATGTACAGATGCACGTACGTGCCGTGCGATGTCGCCTGGCCAAGGGCCTCTTGAAGCTTGCGCGAGTATTCGTCACGCATGTACTGGGACTTCTCCCTGCCGAAGACGTAGCAATCGTTGAAGTTGGCTCGCAGAATCAACTGGTCGAACTCCTGCGTCGCATCCTTTCCGAACAACGGGTAGCGCAGGCTGGTCTGCCCGTAGACGCCTTTGAACAGCAGGCGAAAACTCTTCTTGCGATAGGCGTTCTGACGTCCGACGTCGCCGTACATGCGGATGCCGCAGTTGGCCTGGAATCCTTCCTGTCCGTCCGGCCAGATCATCTCCAGCGATGCCGGTTTCTCCCAGCTCAAGCCGCGAGAGGTCGCGTGCGAGTAGATCCCGTTGGTTGTCCCGAACATGTCGTCCACCGTTGTGACGATGGACATGGTCGGGATCGATTTCAGGTACTCCTTCATCTCGGCCAGGTTGGGGTTGACGATGCGGGTGTCCATGGCGTAATCCGCATTGACGCCCGCCCACGAGCCGGGCAGACCCGAGACGCTGGCGGATTGTCGAATCACCAGGTCGAGGAAGACGTACGTCTGTGTGGCGATGCGGCTGGACTTCCAGCCTGTCTTAATCGCTTTGGCGCGTATGCAGGTGGTCCGGGTGATCTGGAAAGGCGCCGAATACGCTTTGCCCGTAGGGAAGCGGCTGCCTTCCCTGGCCGGCTCGCTGCCGTCGGTCGTGTAATAGATGGTGGCGTCCGGAGTGCCGCACAACATGGTGACTTCGAAGGGCTCGTCGTAGAAGCCGTGCGCCGGGCTGATCTCGACGTCGCCGACAAGGCCGTCATAGGCCTGGTAGTTCGACGCGCCCGGCGTGAAGACCTTCAGGAACTGCCAGTCGGCGGTGTCCTCCGGATAGCGCCCGTACGAGACATTCGGGATTTGCCCCCCGAATTCGATGCTGTCGACGAGTGTCCTTCCATCGGACTCCAACAGGTAGAGCGCATCGCCGTCGGCATCCAGCCCAAAGCTGGCATGGAGTCCCGAATCGCCCGTATCCCCGTCCATCCAGATCAGGAGATACCCTCCGGCCGCAATCGTGGTCAGGGTCGGCTTGCTCGTCGGAACCTGCCACTTGGCGGGGACCTCGATATCGTCCGTCAGGTATAGGCCGCCGATATCGACGGCGGAATCCGACCAGTTATGAATCTCGATCCAGTCGTCGAACTGGCCCTGCGAGTCCGCCATAGCCGTGCTGTTCGAGGCCATGATCTCGTTGATCGAAACGGGGACATTGGGCTCGTCGTCGTCCCCCAGGTCCTGGGCCAGAGCTCTCATTCCCCCATCCGGCCCGAGGGAGCCGACGGTCAACAGAGCAACGAACACCACGAAGATGCTGCGATTACCGGACTTGCACATCGTACATCCTTCCTCACTGAGACCCTCTCGCGGAGTCCGACACTCCCCCTGCGGCCCCTTGCCGGGCAGAGATCGGCACCCAGACGGGAATCTGGAAAAGCGCTGTATTATCGTCTATTTGCTGCTGCTGAGTCAAGGAATCTGCTGAAGAACAGACGTTTGAATACCCGTTCCGTTTCAGACAAAGGCGGTGAATCATCGTCGGCGATAGACCAGAGAATGTGCTCGTGTCATGGCATGACGCTTCCCGTGGCCGGGTCTTTGAGAGGTGCGGGCTCCAGGGTCCACAACTGGAGTTCGTTGGTCCAATCCAAGTTTGTCTTGGTCTGGCCCTGCTGCCCGGTGGCCTCGATGGGGACGTTAGAGAGAGGGATGATGTAGCCCGGCGTGACGTGCAGCGTGCCGAGAGTGTCGCCCTGACGCAGACGCGCAAAGAGCGTGCATAGGCCGTTGAGGAACTCTGCGGCGTTTGCTTGAATGGGAGTCGAGAGGTCTCCGCCGGTCGGGGGGATAGCGACGGTGTAAGGGATTGCGTCATCCTGGGCGAGGGTCTGGACGGCGGCCTGCATCGCCGCAATGGAGATGGGTTGCCACAGGCGGGCGTCGGCGGCAAGATCTGGCTCAAAGCCCAACGGCGGCTTGATATAGTCGGCCACGATCACGGAGGCGGGCCAGGTCCGCAGACCCATGCCGGTCAGATACGACTGCATCGCGGCCTGCAGGGCTTTGAACAACGAGGCCAGCGACATGTACCCGCCGGAGTACTGGATGAAAGCGGGCGGCCGGCCATGCCAATTCTGCAACAGGTAAGCAGCCCCTTCGTCCAGGTCGGCCATCGTGAATGTTCTCGGATTGGCGACCACCAGCGATGGCATGTCCACCGAGGAGATGAATCGGCTGCCCGGATTGGCCGGGATGAACTCCTTGGTCAGATAATCGAGAGTGTCCTCGAGTGGATCGTGGTCCTCGCCGGGAATGGTCAGGTGGATATGAAAGACGTGGGGCACGTCTCGCGGCAGGGCAGCCAGGGACTGCTTGATCTGACTCACCGGCGCAAGCCGCTCCGCCCAGGCATTCGACCAGGTCTTGACGAAGTACAGGCCCATCATCCGGTAGACGTACACGTGCGGCTCCGGAGAGAACGTCCAGTCGCTTTGCCAGAGGTATTGGGCGTTGCCCGTCGAGTAGTAGCTGTGCGGGTTGCCGATCCAACCGACGACGGAGTCCCCATATCGCTGCCGCCAGTGCTGTCCCACCGGGGCATTCCAGATCGTGAGGCACTCGGCCTGCACCGGCTTGGTGAAGTACTGCTCCATCAGTTGCGCGCCGCCGAGGCGGTTGGGATCGAGACTGCCGCAGAAGGATGTGCCGTCCCCCGACCCGGAGTGCCCGGTACAGCCCGACCAGTCGTAGTAGGCCCGCTCCCACTTGGCGTATTCCATCACGGCCTGATCGAACGGCAGGTCCTTGATCTTATCCAGACGGATGAGCACCTCCGGGTCGGTCGCGGTCCAGGTCGTGGGATGGAAATGATAGCCCAAAATCTGGCAGCTCTGGTTGAAGTACCGGAACACGTCTTCGGCATTGGGGTCGCGACCGCTGTCGCGCATGTAGAGGACGACCGACACGATGAAGTCGCTGAAGTACTGGTCCGACACCACGCCGTAGCGATCCAGGAGTTCCATCTCATGCCGGAGATTCTGTTTGAACCGGTCGAAATTGGGGAAGTCGGCATAGGAGGAGCCGACGGCCTCCTGGTGATGGCTGATGTAGAAATAAACCGGCTGAGGGCTCGCACTCGGAGTCTGACCCGCGGCCTGTGAGAGACCCACCGCGTAGAGGACGATACATGCACAGCCGATGAGTAGATGTGATAGCCGCATAGTTCAACTCCTCACAATCTGAGCCACTCAACGATTGGGGTCTTCTGCGTCGGGTCCCAGGAGGTGCTCCAGAAAGAACTCTTGATAGGAGATACGTTCCTCTACTGGTGTGTCGGCCAGGACGGCTACGCAAGGGTGGCCCGCGGCCTGGCAGAGGTCTCTGAGGTACATGGCATGACGGGGATGATGCATGATGTCGTCTATGGCCTGGGGCTCCACGTCGGGTTTGACATTATACGTATACAGGGGGGGATCATTGGCGTCCAGGAAGGCGGGCATATCCAGAGAGGCCCGCAGGGCTAACATGTTCGGATCCGTCAACTGGTTGGGGTCCCTGGCGGCCAGCACGTCCGGGTCTGAGGCAGACATCAAGACCGCGATCCAGTTCGGATCCATGTCGAGGATCAGGGGCCACTGGACAAAGTCGTAGGTTGCCTGGGAGTTCAGATGGCCGATGGCCGTCAGACGGGAAGACTCCCGCAGGACCGGATCCGGATTGCAGGGATCCGCCAGGTCGTCGTGCCAACCCATCCACAGGGACGCCCCACCGCCCGCGGAATGACCGTAGGCCACGATGCGGCCGGGATCGACGTTCCAGTCGTTGGACTTCCATCGCAGGAACTGGACGGCCCGGGCACAGTCCAACAGGATCTGATCCAGGGGCGTGGTGTCGCGAAGGCGGTAGTTGATCGCGGCAAAGGAGATGCCCTGCTCGCGATACGACGCAATCTCAGCCGCTCCCGCTGTCGTCCGCTGCTGGGCCTTGTCCCCGTTGGCAAAACCGCCCCCATGGATGAAGACCACCAAGGGAGCAGGCCGGTTCACGTCGGCCTGCCACAGGTCCAGGACATTGCGCTCGTATGGACCGTAGGCCACATTTTCAAACGTGGGCAGCGTAGCCTGGCCGACCTGGTACAACTGCGTGACCTGGTTGCTGTCCAAAGGCTCGTCATAGATCCGCACGTCGTCGATACGGCCCTTGTAGCGATAGAACGGGTCGCTCTGACCGTACCGTCCATACCCGATCGCCAGCATCTCCCGCACCGACACGGAGGCGAAGAACTCCCTGTCAGCCGGACCCGAGCCCAGGTTGTAGCGACGGTCCGTCATTTCGCGGCTGTTGAGATACCCGGTATTGCCTTTGGGTCCCACCACGGCCACGAAGTGGTACCATTGTCCGGGTTGCAGGTTTGCACCGGAGTCGAAGCAGAAATGTGCGTTGACAATCGTGAAATAGAGCCTGCGATTCGTGGGATCATTCCCGTGACCGATCTCTATGATCAGGCTGTTGTGTAGGGTCCCGGTCTGCGCCTCGCCCCAATAGAGGATCGGCAGGACGTCGCCGCTGTCCGTGCGCTCGAAGTTGAACCACACGGAAATCGATCCATAAACGAGATCGCCGATCGCCTGAGGCGGCATGTCCTCTCGGTTGGGAATGCGGACCTCACTTGACACCCCGTCGAAGCTTCCCGCGTACTCATTGACGCCTCCGCCGTACTCCAAATGATAGGCGCGGCCGTCGTACCCGTTGCCGGACCGATCCAAGACCCTGCCCGCGCTGTCTTGATCGAAGTCCCACTGCGCTACGAGCCGCCCGTGCCCGTGTGCGCATTGCGCCGGAATCGCGATACAAACACCCAGACAAATGCATAGCCGCCATGCTGAGATTCTGATCTTCATAGAACACCGGTCCTTTCTCGATTGGCTCTCCCGCACAGACATTCATCATGGCCGAACCAGGAGGCGGTCATGTTTCACGGGCTTCCGGGTGGTCTCTTCAATTCCACAGGCTCCAGCGTCCACAACTGAAGTTGACTGTACCAGTCGAGGCGGCTGTCCGCATAGGTGGACTTTGACTGGCACGGGACGCATCCGTCCGTCGATGGCGCCTCTCCTGTGCCGCAACAGCGGCTGCAATCACATTCGTTGGGCACGTTGGAGATGGGGATGATGTGGCCTTTCAGGAGGCAGACCTGGCTGAATATCTGCCCTGCGCGGTGTTTCAGCAGCAGCGTACACATGCCGTTGAGGAGTTCCGCTGCGTGAATCTTCACCGGGTCGCCCGTCTCCGGCTGGACCTCCAACACATAGGGGATCTCATTCGCGTTGAGCCCCTGGATCACCTGCTTCAGGTTGTTGACCGGTATCGGCTGGTACGTGCGTCCGTCGGTCATGCTGGGCAGGTCGCCCTGGTCCCCAAGAGGCGGCAGGACAAAGTCCGGCACCGTCACCTCTGCCGGCCAGGTGTGCTGGGAGTAGTACTGGCTAAGGACGACTTGGAGGGCTTTGAAGAACGAGGCCAGCGAGAGATACCTCCGCTCCGTCACGATGAACGCCGGCGGCCGACCATGCCAATTGCGCAACAGATAGCGCGCGCCCTCCTCCAAATCGCTCAGCGCGTAATTGCGTGCGTTCCGACTCGTATCCACCAGGTCCGGCAACTCCGCCGCGGAGATGAACCGGCTGTCCGGGTTATCGGCCGTAAACTGTTGTAGGTAGTCGAGCACGGTGTTGGTCTGGCCACACGGGAAGCTATATCCATGGACTGTGACGATGTGGGGCCGGTCGCGCGGCAGGAGCGCCAGCATCTGCTCGATCAGCGGCAAGGGCGTGGACGGCTCGATGTGGGCCATGGAATGGGGGCGCACATGGTAGAGGCCCATGAGCTTGTAGACATAGAGATAGGGATCGGGTGAGTATGCCCAGTTGTTCTTCCATAGGTATGGCAGAGCAGGACTGCAGAGATAGGTATGCACCGCTCCACCGACCCCGGCCACGAGATTCGGATACTGCCCCTGGAGCGCCAGAGACACCGGCGCAAAGCCCACGGTGTAGTTCTCCACCACGCACGGCTTGCCGAAGGCCGCTTCCATGACCTGGATGCCGCCGGGGCGATTGGGGTCCAGGCTGCCGCACAGGATGCACGTCGACGGTGCCAGGCATCCGGACCAGTCGTAGTAGGCCCGTTCCCAGATCGGGTATGCCTGCACAGCCGCCCAGAACTCCAGGTCGCGGATGCGGTCGGTTCGGATCGCTACGTCCGCGCTGGCGGGATGGAAATGATAGCCTAAATTCTGTCGGCTCTGCTGGAACCGGGTGAAGATCTGGTCCATATCGTTGTGCCAACGGATGACATCCACCATATAGTCGCTCAAGTATTGGTCGGAGACTATGCCGCGCCGGTCCAGTTCCTCCAGTTCGCACAAGAATTCACTCCGCCACTGGGCATAGAGGGGAAACGGAGGAATGGTGCAGATCGAGCCGACCCCCTCCTGGTGGTAACCGAGATTGAAGTAAATAGGGGCCTGTGTCTTGGGTGGATCAGGAGTGAGATCGGCGCCTGTTTGGCTGTGAACGACCTGAGCGAGCGACAGCAAGATGAATTCAGCAACAAGTAGATTCGCTCTCATTGCTCTTGCTCCATAGAATATCGCATGACGATTCGTCACACCAGCCGCACAAACTGGTTGCACGGATCAGTGCGATCAACTCGATTCGCTTGAGACCCGTCATAGGCTCACCCTCTGGAGAGCGCACCGCATTCTCCATCCGCCATCCGTGGTCTATCCAGGAATCAGAGATGCACGCCCTCACATTGCCTGACACCAAGTATACCGAATTGTGCCGCGAAAATCAAGGTCCTCTGCGTTTCGCGGTTGTGGGAGCCGGGGCGTGCCTCATTCGTGCGACTTCGAGGACGGTAATCCTGATGCGACGAACGAAGCGTTCGACGGTTGTTCGTTGTGTGCCCAGGCGACCGCGTGCTATAATCCCGCGTCTGGTTCTCTGACTCTTGAGGTCTCTTTGAAGGAGGAACTGGCATGCGAAGTTGGTTATCTCGTCGGGCAGTGCTGAAAGCTGGTGTGGGGGGCGGGGCCGCGTTGGCGTTTTCGGCGGCCAGTTATGCGCGAGTCATCGGTGCGAACGATCGGATTTCACTCGGACAGATCGGCTGTGGCAGCCGGGGGATCGGCGCACATATGGGCGGCGTGGCCCCCTACGCCAAGGAGCAGAACATCGAGGTCACGGCGGTCTGCGACCCGTGGCGGTTGCGGCGGGAAGAGGCTTCGGCCAAAGCGAACGAGACGTACGGCCGGCCCGCCCGGCAGTTCGTTTCCTACCGTGACCTGCTGGCGCTGAACGATGTTGACGCCGTGATGATCGCCTCGCCCGATCACATGCACACGACGCACCTCAAGGCCGCAGCGGAGGCCGGCAAGGACGCCTACTGTGAGAAGCCCCTGGCGATGGACATGGGCAAGCTCAAGGAGGCGTGCGACGCCGTGAAGAAGGCGAATACTGTTGTCCAGATCGGGACGCAGTTGCGCAGCCTGCCGAGCTTCACCGGCTGTCGAGAGCTGTACCAGACGGGCATTCTCGGCACCGTGGCCCGGATCGAGCAGTGTCGCAACAACGAGAAGCCGTACTGGTACTCGTATGTCAAGGGTGTCAAGCAAGAGGACGTGGACTGGAAGGAGTTCCTCGGCGATGCGCCCGCGCAGCCGTTCGATCCGGTGAAGTATTCCGGCTGGTACGGCTACCGCGAGTTCTCCGACGGCCCGGTCTGTGGCTACGGGAGTCACTTCCTCGATCTCGTCCACTACATCACCGGCGCCAGGTTTCCCAGCAGTTGCGTCTGCCTCGGAGGTACGTTCACCTATAAGGACGAGCACAAGTTCACCTGTCCCGACCACGTCCAGGCCCTCTGGATTTATCCGGAGGGATTCATGGTGAGCTACTCGACTCTCTGCGGCAACGGCGCCGGCAACAGCTTCAAGATCTTCGGCGACGAGGGCATCCTGGACATGGTGGAATGGACCAAGCCGATCCTCAGCGCCGAGGGCGGCGCCAAGCGAATGGGCCAGATTCGCGGCCGCGTCCCGGTGAAAGACGTGCCGCGGGCGGAGCACTTCCTCGACTGGCTCCAGTGCCTGCGGTCGCGCGGGACGCCGAACGCGCCCATCGACGCCGGCTACCAGCACGCCGTCGCGTGTCTGATGGCCGTCCAGTCCTTTGATACCGGCAAACGCACGGTTTACGACGCCGAGAAGCGTGAAATCCGCGAAGGGTAGAAACATGGATGCAGAGGAGCATTCTACGCGACGTGAGTTCTTGAATGAGTCCATGACGCTGGGTGCCATATCCACACTTGCGTGGACGTGCTCGTTGCTTCGAGAAGAGCATGCCTATGCGAGCGCGGGCATGGCACCGACGTCGGAGGCCTGGCAGATCGGGTGCTACACGCGGCCGTGGGACAAGTACGACTATCGCCTCGCGCTCGATGCGATTGCCGAGGCGGGCTACAAGTACGTGGGCCTGATGACCACGAAATCCAGGACGAGTCTCGTGATCTCCGTGGAGACGTCACTCGAAGAGGCCGCGCGCATCGGAGAGGAGGTCAAGAAACGTGGCCTGAAGGTCGCTTCCGTCTACGGCGGGGGAATCCCGGTCGAGAAGGGCCTCAACGCGGCGATCGAGGGTCTGCGCAAACTGATCGACAACTGTGCCGCGTGCGGCGCAACGAACCTTCTCATGGGCGGGGTCGGCCGCAAGGAGCAGTATGAGCCGTACTACAAGGCAGTCGCGGAGTGCTGCGATTATGCGGCGTTCAAGGGCATGGGTATTAGTGTCAAGCCGCACGGTGGACTGAATGCCACCGGGCCGCAATGCCGCAAAACCGTCGAGTTCGTCGGGAACAAGAGCTTCGGCATCTGGTACGACCCCGGCAACATCTTCTACTACTCCGACGGCAAGCTGAACCCGGTGGACGATGCGCCGACTGTGAACGGGCTCGTCGTGGGAATGTCGGTGAAGGACTTCAAGCCTCCCAAGGAGGTCCTTGTGACGCCGGGGACGGGGCTGGTCGATTTCCCCGCCGTGTTCGCAAAACTCAAGGCCGGAGGCTTCAAGGGCGGGCCGCTGATCGTCGAGTGCCTCGACCCCGGCGATCTGGAGCATACGATGGAAGAAGCCAAAAAGGCGCGTCGATTCCTCGAAAATCTGACAGGGCAGAAGTCTCAGGATGCCGGCGATGCAGCAGCCGGCGCCGGGCCGTTGCAGGCGGGCGTGGCAGTCACCGACATCACGCCCCCCATCGGCTATCGCATGAGCGGCTACTTCAACGAGCGTCTGAGCACCGGCGTCCTGAATCCGCTTCGCGCCAAGGCCCTTGTGTTACGGCAGGGCAGCACGCGGGCGGCAATGGTGTTCTGTGACATCATCGGTCTGTCGCCGGATGTCTCCAAGAAGGCTCGCGAAGCGGCCCAGCGAGAGACGGGCATCCCCGCCCAGAACATCTTGCTGTCGGCCACGCACACGCATACCGGCCCGCTGTACCATGACGCTCTGCGAGACTACCTGCACGAGCGGGCGGTCTCGAAGCACGGGAGAGATCCCTGCGAGGAGAAGGACTACCCTGCGCAGCTCGTCGCAGGTATCGTCGAGGCGATCAAGGAGGCGGATGCCAAAGTACAGCCCGTGCGGCTGGAAGCGGGCGTCGCTCAGCAACAAGGCTTGTCGTTCAACCGCCGGTTCCACATGAAGGACGGCACCGTGCGGTTCAATCCGGGCTCGCTGAATCCGGATATCGTTCGCGCCGCCGGGCCCATCGATCCGGACGTGGGCATCGTGTGGCTTCGCAGCGCGGACGGCGATAAGACGCTGGCAGGCGTCGTCAACTTCCCGCTGCACCTCGACACAACGGGCGGGACTCAGTACGCGGCGGACTATCCGTACTACGTGGAGCAGGCTCTGCGCCAGACGCTCGGCAATGATTTCGTGCTGCTGTTCGGCACGGGCACGTGTGGCGATATCAACCACATCGACGTGACCACCCGGGAGCGGCTCAAGAGCGACCACATCGGCCGGACGCTGGCCGGCACAGTGACCGCGAGCCTGCCGGCCCTCAAGGCCGTGGCGTCGCCGAGTCTGGCGATCCGCCGCGAGATTGTCGAAGCGCCGCTACAGACGTTCACGCCGCAGGAGATCGAGCAGGCGAAGCGGGACATGGCCAAGGTCGGCACGAGTGAGCTGCCGTTCCTCGACCAGGTCCGCGCTTATAAGATCCTGGACGTTCAGTCGCGGACGGGCACGACGTTGCCGCTCGAAGTGCAGGTCTTTCGCCTCAGCGACGAGGCCGCTGTGGTCGGTCTGCCGGGCGAGGTCTTCGTCGATCTGGGGCTTGCTATCAAGCAGGCCAGCCCGTTCTCCATGACGCTCGTGGTGGAGCTGTGCCAGGATGACTGCGGCTACATCCCGACGCGGAAGGCCTTCGCCGAAGGTAGTTACGAGACGGTCAATTCCCGCATCGCCCCCGGCGGTGGCGAGATGCTGGTCGAAGCCGCCGTCCGGTTGCTGAAGGAGCTTGGCCCCGCCGGCAAGGCTGTCTGATCCATGCAGATGGCCTGGACCACCGAACTTCGCGGCCCGCCCGGCCGTAGAGATCGCAGCGATAGCGTCAGGATGCAGGTCTATCGACGTGAAATTCGCCTGGATATCCCAAGGGCAGAAACAAACGGGAGGTAACGACAAATGGGATTGCAGATGAGAATGTGGATGCTCGTCGCCTTGATGTTCGCCATTCTCTACGGCATCGTCGTGGCGCTGGGCACGTACGCCGGTGTGAGCGACCCCTATGCATACATCGTTATGGCCGTCGTGATCGTCGGTCTGCAATACCTGCTCGGTCCCAGCCTCGTCAGCGTGATGATGCGAGTTCGTTACGTGAGCGAGGAGGAGGAACCTGAGTTGCACGAGATGATTGCGGAGCTGGCCCGGAAGGCTGGCATTCCCAAGCCGCGGGTAGGAATCTCCGAGGTCTCGATCCCGAATGCCTTTGCCTTCGGCCGGTCCATTCGCGATGGCCGGGTTTGCGTCACGCGCGGCATCCGGCGACTGCTCAGCGCCAACGAGCTGCGGGCGGTTCTCGGCCACGAGATGACGCACCTGAAGAACCGCGATATGATCGTCCTCACGTTCCTGTCGGTGATTCCGCTGGTGTGCTACTACGCGGCGTGGAGCCTGATGTTCCGCCGCGATCGGCGAGACGGGAACTACGCCGCCCTGGTGGGACTCGGGGCTTTCGCGATGTACTTCATCTCCAACCTGCTCGTCCTGTACGGCTCGCGCATTCGTGAGTACTACGCCGATGAGGGCAGCGTCAGGCTGGGCAATCCGCCGAATCAGCTCGCGACCGCTCTCTACAAGCTGGTGTACGGCTCCGCCCGGCTCAAGAATGATCCTCGCGCTCAACACGACCTGCATCGCATCGAGGGCGTCAAGGCCTTCTTCCTCAATGACGTGACCAACGCATCGAGAGAGATCGGCGAGCTGAGCGAGCTCGACCGGGACCATTCCGGCACGATCAGCGCCAACGAGTTGCTCGACCTCCGCTCTCAGCGTGTTCGCCTCCGGGGCGCCGACCACATGATGGAGCTGTTCACGACGCATCCCAACATGCTCAAACGCATCAAACGCCTGTCCACGCTCGTATAGGTGTTGTGACGTTCCCGACGACACGCGAGGGGGGCGCCTGGTCGCATAATATCCCGACGTCGCCGATGCCGCGGGCAATTGTGGACTTCGGCGTTGACAAACGCCCTCCGACATGGTAGGATACTGGCACTGGTGCTCAACGCTGCCATGGAGATCCGCATGTGCGTGGTCTCCGGTCGGAGAAGGTCGGGCAAGAGGCCCGGACTGACGCGTGGGTGCGCCTGCAAGTGCTTGTCGGAGGTCAAGTCGTGAGGTATCCCTGCGGAAGTACGCTGCCGATCGTTGTGGCTGTCGTCATTTCTCTGGCCGCCGGTCCCGCCTTGTTGGCTGAGCCCGTTGACGTGTCCCAGGCTCGCATGGCGGCGGATGGTTTCCTCAAGATGCGGGCCGCTCACGCGACCGGAACGCAGACCACGATTTCTGCGACCTCGGCGGAAGGCGCACGCCGCGTGAGGGCAACGGCCGCCGGCACCCGGGAGATTCGTGGCGACGACGGAACCGTCCTGGCCTACGTGACCGATCTGACCGGCGGCGGCTTCGTGGCAATGTCGCCGGACACGGATATCGCGCCGGTCATTGCGTACTCCTTTGGCAGCCCTTTCCCTGACGATCAGGACCCGCGCAATCCGTTGTATCGCATGTTGCGGGAGGACATGCGGCTGAGGATCCGTGCCCTGGCCGAGCATCCCGAGCTCAAGACCGTCGAGACCGGCAGGCTGTGGGATTCTCATATCGCTGCGCAAGCGGACGAGCCGGACGAGGGGACATTTCAGCAGTGGCCGCCGGAGGGGACGACCTCCACGGGAGGTTGGCTGACGACGGCGTGGGACCAGGGGCCGCCCTATAACCAGCTCTGTCCGTTGGACTCTGCGGACGGCGCCAGGTCGTACGCAGGTTGTGCCGCGACGGCGTTGGCGCAGCTCGTGAACTATCACCGACGGTGCTGCTCCAGTTTCGGCAGCGCCGATGCCTACGCTACCTACAGCGGCGTGCGATTCGACGGCGACAGCGCCCTCTATGATTTCCCATCCTTCTCCCGACTGAACGGATACCTTGACGTCATTCGGGCGAAGTACGGCCAGGAAGCCGACCTGAATGACGTGGAGATCGCCGCGTTGAATTTCGCGTGCGGAGTGGCCACCGCGATGGACTATTCCAGCCTGGGATCGGGCGCTGCGCCCAGCGACGTTCGTGACGCCTTGCCCGGCAAGTTCGGCTTCTACACGACGGACATGTTCGGCGGGCTCTCTCTCGATTCGTGCCGCCTGTTGCAGGAGAACATCATCAACCGGCTGCCCGCGCTCGTGGGGATCTGCCCGCCGGATGGGATTGGGGGACATCTGGTCGTATGCGACGGCTACAACACCCACGAAGAGTATCACCTCAATTTCGGCTGGGGGGCCGCGGATCCACAGAAGATAACCGAGGTGTGGTACCGCCTGCCGGTTGATTTCCTGTCGTACTGGGCCGTAATTGGTGAGATCTTGCTGAACATCCAGCCGGTCCGGCCCGCCCTGGAAGTGGAGCCCGCGTCCATGACCTTCTACAGTGCGCCCGGTCAGGAGTCCGCGCCACAGGTCCTCCACCTGATGAACAACGCTGAAGTTGTTCAGGTGGACTGGGTGGAGAGCCCGGCGGGCTTCGTCGTCGCTCGCTCCGACAGCGAGTTCTCCAGCCAGCTCGACCCCTTCACGGTCCGGCGAACGGGAACGGGAGCCACAATCAGCGTCCAGTTCCGTCCGGAGCGCGCCGGGGGGTACTGTGGGACGCTCGCCATTGGGTACGACAGTGGAAACACGGAATACGTGATCTTGAAAGGGCACTCGTACGATGGCGGGACCCGAGTGGCAGCGGGCACCGTGTCCGGCGTGTGGTCCCAGGCGGGATCGCCTTACTTCATAGAAGGGGACCTCCAGGTCCCGCAGAAGGCGGAACTCACGATCGAGCCGGGGGTCAAGGTCTTCTTTGTAGGTCCCTTTGGCATGACGGTGGGCAGGAACGCGCGACTGACCGCTCGCGGGACGGCGGGTCAGCCGATCGAGCTCACCGCCTGGAACCGGGACTGCGGGTGGGGAGGCCTGCGCTTCGTCAGCTCGGGCGGCGATGATCTGCTGAGCTATTGCAGCCTTGCCTTCGCAAAGAAAGGCGCCGGGGCGATTCCACAAGGCGCGTATGTCGCCGGCTCGCCGGAGGCCATGAACGGCGGAGCCATCTACTGCTCGTCTTCGAATCCGGCCATCGAGAACTGCAAGATCACCAACAATGTCGGTGACAAGGGCGGTGCGATCTATTGCATCAACAGCTCTCCTGTGATCCGCAATACGTTGATCGCCAACAACACGTCGGCGGGGGGCCGGCCGCGATCCGGCGGCCTCTGCTGCGAGGAGTGGGGCCTGCCCGAGTTGTGGAACTGTACGGTCGTCCATAACTCGCCCGGTGGGATCGTCTCCACCTCCTGGCAGGGCACGGACGTGACGAACACCATCCTGTGGGGCAATGATCTTTATCAGCTCCTGGTGGAGGAATGCGTGCCGACGGTGTCATACTGCGACGTGCAGGATGGCTGGCCCGGCGAAGGCAACGTGGACGTCGATCCGTGCTTCTTCGATCCGAGCGATGGCGTCGGGATCGACTACGACGGTTCGTCGGCCAACTGGTCGCTGCAAACCTGCTCGCCGTGCATCAACGCAGGGACCCCGGCGGCGGGGTCTCTGTCCGCTGATCTGGCGGGCGGTCCCAGGGTTCATAGCGACGTGATCGACCTCGGGGCCTATGAGAACCAGTCGGATCTGCGATGGATGACGGTCTCGCCGTCCGCCAGCCATGCCGGATTCGTACACGTCGATCAGGAGTCCGTCGTGCAGATCAGCGTCGCCAACACGGGCCAGGGGGACTTCACGATCCAGGATCTGACGGTTGTAGATCCCAATAGTGTATTTTCTCTGCTGACCCCCGTTCAGGACCGCGTCGTGTCGGCGGGAGAGTCGGTCGAGGTCACCGTGGCCTTCCGCCCGCGAGAGGAGGCAAGGCACCGGGCGGCAGTCCACATTCGTTCGACCGCCGACAACGGTGCGGCCAGGGAGGTCTCGCTGCGAGGCGTGGGGGTCCGTGGGACCGTCGTTTCCGGGCCCTCCGTCAGTGGCACCTGGACGAAGGCGCAGAGCCCGTACGTCATTACCGGCGACATGAGCATACCGAGAAGCAAAACGTTGACCATCGAGCCGGGCGTCGTGGTCAAATTCGCCGCACGGTTCCGGTTCACGGTCGGCTACCGGGCGACGCTGCGCGCCATCGGCGCCGAGCAGGACCCGATCCTCTTCACCGCCTCGAACACGGAGACGGGCTGGTTTGGCATTCGGTTCGTCAACAGTGGGGCGGACGATACATTGAAGCACTGCACCCTTGAATACGCGACGAAGTCCCGGTACGGCGGGACCGGCCCTCTGGACCTGTACGGCGGCGCGGTTCTCTGTGTCGGCTCCGAGAGCGAAGAGCCCGGTTTCTGGATTCCGTCGAGCCCAACGATCGACTCATGCCGGATCGCGCACAACCGCGCCTACAGCGGCGGCGCGATCATGTGTTACGGCGAGTCCGAGGCCACGATCGTCAACAACACGGTCGTCGACAACACGGCGGAGCTCGACGGGGCGGGCATCGCCCTGTACTATTCGTACTGCACGGTTGCCAACAACGTGATTGCCCGCAACTCGGCGGATGTCGTCGGCGGCGGGATCGTGAACGTTCTTGGCTGTTCCTTGATCCTCAACAACACGATCGCCTGCAACAGGCCCAGCGCCATGCAACTTGAGCCGACGACCATCTTCGGTTTTCTGTTCGAGACCTGCGATATCGTGAATAATATCGTCTGGGGCAACGAGATATCGATGTCGGAGGAGGTCGATGCCCGGGAGTATACGGTTCAATACAATGACGTGCAGGGAGGATGGCCGGGAATCGGCAACATCGATCTCGATCCCGGTTTTGCCGACGCGGCTTCCGGCGACTACCATCTGAAATCTCAGGCGGGCCGTTGGGACCCGGTTGCCCGGGACTGGGTGACCGATGACGTCACCAGCCCGTGCGTCGACGCCGGTGATCCGGGCTCCGATGTCGGCGACGAACCCGACCCGAACGGGCGGCGCACCAACATGGGCGCCTATGGTGGAACGGAGCAGGCCAGCCGATCCCCAGGCGTGTAGGACATCGTGGCAGGGGACGAATCCTGTTCACTGGCGCATCTCAACGTGGCTACAGGAGCGCCCGGTACGCGTAGCCCTTCAGCATGAAGTCCAAATCCTTCCACTCGTCCTCGTCCTGAGGGGTCCTGTAGAACTGGAACTGCCCCGGCTCTTGCAGAGCGGCCAGGCTCAGGGAAGGCATGAGGATCGCCATGAGAACGGCAATGATGGCGATAACGACGAGAAGCTCGATGAGGGTGAAAGCGCGTCTTCTCGTGGATCACTCCAGACCAGGTGTTCACGGCTGAGCGGCGGGCGCGTTCCTCACGCAGCGAAAGCCGTAGATGTCATAGCCAAAGCACACGTCCACGTAGCCGGGGGCCTCATTGTAGCGGTAGCCGGACCGGCAATTGTCGCCGCCGAACTTCCAGGCGCCGCCGCGAACCACCTTGTTGTCGCCCTCCTTCGGTCCCCGCGGATTCTCCAGGGGTGACTGCGGGTAGTAGTCCACGCTATAGAAGTCGTTGCACCACTGCCAGACGTTGCCGACGATGTCGTACAATCCCCACGGATTCGGCTTTTTCTGACCCGTGGGTTGAGGATGTCCGCCGGAGTTCTTGTCGAACCATGCATAGTCGCCCAGCTTCGAGACGTCAGTGCCGAAGAAGTACGGCGTCTGTGTCCCCGCCCGGCAGGCATATTCCCACTCCGCCTCCGTGGGCAGCCGGTAGCCATTGGCCTCAAAGTCGCATCGCCAGGTCTCCAGATCGTAGCAGGGCTGGAGGCCCTCCAGGCGGGACCGCGCGTTGCAGAACTTCACGGCGTCGGACCAGCGAACCTGCTCGACGGGATTCTTGTCCCCCTTCCAGCGGGACGGATTGTCGCCCATAATCCTCTGGTATTGCTCCTGGGTCACCAGGTACGCATCCATGTGGAACGCCCTGACGACGACCTCGTGCGGCGCCGCATCCACCTCGTCCTTGTCGCCCATGACGAACCGGCCCCCCGGAATCTGGACTACCTCGATCTCTGATTCGGTCGTCGTGCTCTTGGACGTCTCACCGGCTGCTTTCGGGCCCTCGTCGGGGGCTTTGCGAGTGCAGCCGTGAAAGGTGATGGTCGTGACGAGGAGAAGGCCGATGACGATGGAATATCTCATAATCTCAGATCTCAAATCACTATTTTAGATTCAGTAGCTCGGCCAGATCTCGTAGCCGTCGGGGTTGCGAAGGCACTGCCGGCACCGCTTTCGGACCTCCTTCGCCACTTCCACGGCCCCGGGCTGATTCAGACAGCCATATCCGGCTTCCTGATGCAGCTTTCGGGCGATCACGTGGTACTGCCCGAGCAGGCCATCCTGCGCGCCGCCCATCGCTCTCCATTTCTCGCCGAGGACTTTGTAGGCCGGCAGGTTCGGAGGGTCCTTCCTGGCGGTCAGGGCCTTGGTCTTGCGAGCCAGCTCATCCGCGTATTCAAGAGACTTGATGTTCTCTTTCTGCACGGCATATTCCTGCGGGATCTGCTGCGCGATCTGCTCCAGGCGGTCCAGGTACGGCTTCAAGTCAGGGGAGGAATCGCCGGTCGCTCGGAGGAACTTGATCATGTCATCGGCGAATCTCCTGTACTCCTCGATCCGCGCCATGTGCCGCACGACGAAGTAGACCATGTCGTCCACGGCGCCCACAACGTACTGGGCCTTCTCGACCTCCTGCCCGGCGTCGCAGACGGCCTGTATGGCGTCGGTGCATCCGCAGGTACAGGCCCGCCGGATCCCTTCGCCGGCCCTTCTGTGGTGCGTTCGCAGCTTGCGCCCGGCGCGATCGAGGATCATATCGCACACCTGCCTGCCCAACGTTGCCTTCATGATCTCCACCGGCGTCGAGGTCGAGGGGGGAGTGTCCTTGCCCTCCAGGAAGTAGATGATGGACTCTCCCTTCGGCACGACCTTCTTGCTCAGGTGGTAGCAGGTGTTGTCGCCGTCGAACCAGATCGGGTAGATGTACATTCCCGCCACCGCCCGCCAGATCTGGCCCTTGGCCTGCCGGAAGGCGAAGTCCGCCTTCACGCCGCCTTCGTCCAATTGGGTGACCCACTCCGCCGGGAACGGTCGTTTCCAGGCGAGGGTCACATCCTTCTCCAGATAGGAGGGCTTCAGCTCCTCCCTGTGCCAGATGCCCGGCGCCTCCAGTACAGCCACGTAGACGCTCTGTCCGTCGTTGTCGAAGTCGATGGACTCGATGATGCGTGTCCCGTGTTCGTTATCGCCCAGGTTCAGTCTCATCTGCTGCTTGCCCGGTGGCCAGGTCATAACCATCTCGCTGTTTTCGCCTTGGAGCAAGCCGAGGAAGACGTTCCCGGCGGGGACGTGGAGCGTCTCCGTCGAACTGAACTGGCCGGGCGCCAGGATCAGATCGTCACCTACGAAGCTCGGCGCTACGCCGTACGCGATCGAGCCCGCCACGCTGATTCCCCTCATGTTCTCGGCGGGTTTGATCTCGACGATTGATGTCTTATCGAACACGAAGAGGACGCAGGCATCTTGTCCTGCGCCCGTGGAGAACACGACATCGAGAGCTACCTCATCCCCCGCGTTTCGCACAACCTCGTAGCGGCGGATGCGCATGGGTTGCTTCTTCGCTTGGAGCGGCGTGAGATCAATGGCCTTGCTGTTCCCATCGGCTTTCAAACAGATGATTGCCCTTCCCCGGCTCGCCCAGAACGCGGCGATCAGGCAGTCATTCTCGACCACCGCGTCGCCGTTGAACGTGTACTCCCTGCCATAGTAGCCAGGGTCCGAGGATGCCTTGAGTGGGTCCGCTTCGAGTGTGAGCAGGTCCGTAGGTGCGGCCTTCCACGAGCCCCGATGCGCGAGATCGACCGCATCGCCGAAGGGGGCGGCGGTGTCCCAGAGCGTGATCCCGGTGCGCGCCGCACCCGCCTGGGCCATTGAGGCTCCCAGGATCGCCAACAAGACAATCGACGCTATCTTCTTCACGAGCAGTCCTCCTTGTTCAGGCTCCTCGCACGCATCGTGCGCAGGTCAGAAGATGCTACGACATATCCCCGGCGGATTCAAGACCCACGGAGAATCCGTGGCGCCGACTACCGGTCGGGACAGGGCGAAGAGCCCGTCGCGTCCCCCGGAATTGGGTTTGTTTCGCACGCCGGGTGATGGACGATGCAGCCCAGTCGCCCCCGGCTGGGATCACCCCCGTGGGCGGGGGTGCTACCTGCTATCTCCCCAATTGGGTTTGTTTCGCACGAGTCCTCCCCCGTCTTCAATCCGCAATCCGGAGATTGGCTTTGTTTCGCAGGCCCCGCGTCGTAGGGGCGGATTTCAGACCCGCCCGTGCCGCCGCCAGGCGTTTCAGTAGCATGGGCGTCTCGCCCATGAAGGACAGTCACGGGCAAAGCTTGCCCTCGCGAAGGCGGGGGATGCC
>JAFGJR010000340.1 GCA_016928975.1 Sedimentisphaerales bacterium
ATCCGCTGGCTATCAGGCTCATTTCGGCCTCACCGCGTCTGGTACGGCTCATCAAGGGGCGCGACTCTCATTCGTCGCACTTCTGCCAGGAGTGTTCCGCTGGGGATTATCATCCCGAGCGCCTGCGGGGCGGGCAAGGGAAAAGGGGGGCACATGGGGTGGGGTCTTCATCATTCATTATTTTGCAGGGTACGTCGTAGGTGGTGAAGGTCCTTGGCGAGTTGGCGATCCTGGGTGACGCGGCGCTGTGGAATGGCGAGACAAGGCTGTAATACCGCGTGAGACTCAGTGGCGTGAAGTGGGTATCTCTCAGGCGGCAGGGAACCTATGGGGTCAGAGCTTGGTTAGTGTTAGCCTGCCCCTGATATTTGATGTGACTGCACTGTGGGCGTGGCCAAGCCATTGCGGAAGGAATACGCAGGGGCATTGTACCGTGTGCTCTCGCATGGCAACGAGCGGCGGGGCTATGGCGTCCTGCTCGTGCCGCCGGTGGGGCCGCCGGCGGCACGGAGATCGACCGGCAACTGTCACGGAGTCGCCACGCGACTAATCATGAATCAGGCTCTGCCCCGATGCCCAGAGGACGCTGTTGCCCTGCCATATTGTGGGCTCACATCTACTTCTCTATGATGAGTTTCCCGTTATTTCTGGCTTGATTGAGTTCTCCCGGGACGGCGTTGAACTGGGCCACGTACTTGGCGTTCTTACATGGCTTGGCGTCTTCGGGAATGGTGAAAGTCGCGGTAACATGCCCATTCTTCCTCGTTGTAGCGTGACCCAACGAGATGACTTTGGGCTTCACACCTTTGACATCTCTGACTTCCCAGTAGATTGTGACATGCGGCAGAGGCATCCATTTAAGAGTATCGGGATTTCGCTGCCACACCCATGCCTCGAAGGTCACCGTCTCACCGGGTCTTGCTGCCACCTCTTTCATGGGCTCGTCCGGATCGCCTCCTCTGATCCTGACTTGACGCGGGCGCGCCTGAACGGCCGTGGCCATCACCACGCAGCAAACAAGGGCAAATAGCATTCGCTTGACCATTTCGTGACTCCTTTCCATATGGAAGTACGGCACAAGACGATTGTCTGCGAGCCACTCACCCACAGGATTCGGCCTTGCGCTATGCTCACTCTATCTCCTATGGAAAAAAAGCATCAGAATGGGGGCCACCTGAGCTATGTACCCCAGGGCGTAAATCGAGCGGATACGTTCTGCTGCGCGTCATCGCGACAATGGGCGCCGGGCCATCTTTCGCGATGAGCGAGACAAGGCTATAATACCCAATGGCGTTCGGCGACATGAAACGTGTGTCGATCCGGTAGCCGGACAAGACCGGCCGACGGGACCTTGAGGGAATATCGATGATGCAGGCGAGCGGTGGTTTGAATAGACGTCAATTCTTGCAGGGCGCGTGCGGCTCGGCGGCCGCTCTAGCGCTGCCGGGACTTGCCCCGGGGGCGGGTGGGCAGGAGAAGGGCAGACCCAATTTTCTCTGGATCAGCACGGAGGACATCAGTCCGGACCTGGGCTGTTACGGCGACTCTTATGCGGTGACGCCCACGCTCGACCGGCTGGCCTCGCAGGCGGTGCGGTACACGCGCGTCTTCACGCACGCGGGGGTCTGCGCGCCGTCGCGGTCGGGGATCATCACCGGGATGTACCCGACGACGATCGGGACGCACAACATGCGCTGCCGGGGCCTGCCGCCCGACGAGGTCAAGTGCTTTCCCGAGTACCTGCGGGCCGTCGGCTACTACTGTACGAACAACGTGAAGACCGACTACCAGTTCGATCCGCCGCTGACGGCCTGGGATGAGTGCAGCAACAGGGCTCACTGGCGCAACCGTCCGGCGGGCAAGCCGTTCTTCGCGGTCATCAACTTCACGAGCACGCACGAGAGCCAGATCCGCAACCGCAGCAGCGCGATGATGAAGCGGCTGGCCAGTCTGGCCCCCGGCGAGAGACACGACCCCGCCAGGGCACAGCTCCCGCCATACTATCCCGACACTCCGGCGGTCCGCCAGGACTGGGCGCAGTACTACGACCTCATCACACTCATGGACAAGCAGGTGAAGGAGGTCCTCGACCAGTTGGAGCAGGATGGCCTGGCGGAGGACACGATCGTCTGGTTCTGGGGCGATCACGGTCGCGGCCTGCCTCGCGCCAAACGCTGGATCTACGACTCCGGCATCCGCGTGCCGCTGATCATCCGCGTGCCCCAGAAGTGGCGAAAGCTCGCCGCCAAGGACAGCCCGGACGCGGTCAAGCCGGGGGCCGTCAATGACGATCTGATTGCCTTCCTCGACTTTGCGCCGACGATGCTCTCGCTGGCCGGTGTGGAAATCCCCCGGCACATGCAGGGTCGCGCGTTCCTCGGCAGTCAGAAGGCGAAACCCCGCGAGTACATCTTTGCCGCTCGCGACCGGATGGATGAGGCGTACGACCTGATCCGGGCCGTGCGCGACAAGCAATATAAGTACATCCGCAATTACATGTGGTATGTGCCGGGAAGCCAGGACATCAGCTACATGAACGAGATGCCGACGATGCAGGAGATGCGCCGTCTCTTCGCGGAGGGCCGGCTTGCCGGGCCACAGTTGCAGTACTTCGAGCCGGTCAAGCCCGTCGAGGAGCTTTACGACACGGCGGCCGACCCGCACGAGGTGAAGAACCTGGCCGGCGATCCGAAGTACAAGGACGTGCTGGCACGGCTGCGAAGAGTGCACAACGAGTGGTGCCGCGACACGATGGATGTCGGCCTGATCCCGGAGCCGGCCCTCGACGAGATGAGGTGGCCGCAAGGCAAGCCCGGAACGACTGTCGCGCCGGTCTTCGTCAAACAGACGGGAAACCCACAGGAGGGCGGCGTCGTGACAGTTGCCTGCGCGACCTCCGGCGCGTCGATCGCGTATCGCATCGGCGGCGATGCCGGCAGTCCCGTCGGCTGGGAGCTCTACACGCGGCCGGTCCGGCTCCAGGGCGAGGAGTTGCTTCACGCGAAGGCGTGCCGACTCGGACTCAAGGACAGCCGCGTGGTCTCGTTCCGACTGGGCGATCCGATTGCCGACAGGCCGCAGACGATCCCGGTGGACCCGGGGAAGAACCGGCTGAACGTGGGGGCGCTGCAGCCGCGGCTGGTGAAACTCAAAGAGCTGGACTACGAGGGGCCGAACGCCACTCATGCGTACATGGAGCATCTGGAGGATAGCAGTCCCGTCGTGAGATACTGGGCGACGGTCGGCCTGCGTGCCAGTTGCAGGTTCCCGGTCGATATGACGTTCGTCAAGCCTGCGATGCAGACTCGGCTCGAGGACCCCTCGGTGCTCGTTCGCATTGCGGCGGCTCAGGCCCTGTGCGGATGGGGACAGGACAAGGACTCGCTGCCGCTGCTCGTGGAGGCGTTGAGGCATCCGACAGACAAGGTGCGCATGTTCGCGATCGTCGCGCTGGACAAGCTCGGCGAGAAGGCCCGACCGGTCCTGTCGCACATCAAGGCGATGGAGCAGGATTCCGACGATTACGTGAAGCGAGTGGCCAAAACGATCCTGGGCCGGTTGGAGGACCGCTGATGTCAAAGAAAAGGCGTGGAATGTCTGAGCGAATCGGTATCAGTCTGTTGGGAGCGCTGGCAGTCCTGGTCGTGACGTGTCCTGCGGCCGGACAGACGCCTTCGGACGAGTTGGTGGCCAATCCGACGTTCGAGACGACGGACAGCCGGGAGATGCCTGACGGCTGGTCGGTGTGGAAGCCGCAGTGGGAGCAGGCGGCGTGCCAGGTACGCGGCGTTGACGGGGGACTTCTGGTCAAGTCCGAGCGAGATCCCTTCGGGGTAGGGGGTGCGACTCAAAAAGTCAAAGGCGTCCGGGGCGGGCAGGCGTATGCGATTCGCGCCGTCTGCGAGACGGAGAACATCGCATCGCCGTTCCGTTCGGTCCTCGTCCGCATCGGCTGGCTCAAGGGGAGCAAAGCCCTTACGCCCCACGGCATGCTCGTGCGCGGGCCCCGAATCAACGGCGGCAGGGCGGTGTTCTCGGATGTCCTGGTGGCTCCGAAGGATGCAGATGGGGCGGTGTTGTCGTTGGAGGTGAAATGGCCGGGCGAAGGCGAGGTTCTGTGGAAGCAGGTGAGTGTGCGTCCCACGACAGCCCCGCGGCCGCGCAAGGTGAAGATCGGCACGGTGTACCTGCGACCGCGAAACAGTACGCCGCAAAAGAACCTGGAACTGTGGTGTGCACAGATTGATGCGGCGGGCAAGCTTGGACTTGACATTGTGTGCTTGGGCGAGGCGGTCACGCGCGTGGGCACCACTGCATCGCTGGAAGACACGGCCGAGCCGATCCCGGGACCGGCGACGAAGCATTTCAGCGAGGCCGCCAGGAAGAACCATATTTGGGTCGTCGTGGGTCTGAGCGAGCGGGTCGGTAGCATCGCGTACAACACGGCGGTCCTATTCAACCGCCAGGGCGAGATCGCCGGCACCTATCGAAAGGTCCACCTGCCTCGGGAGGAGTGGAAGGAGGGCGTGCGACCCGGCGACCGAACTCCTGTATTCGATACGGACTTTGGGCGAATCGCCATGCAGATCTGTTACGATTGGTTCTTCCCGGAGATGGCGGAGGTCCTCGCTCTCAAAGGGGCGGAGATCGTCTTCGCGCCGACCTGGGGCAACACCCTCCCCGATCATGACGGCATGGCTGATGGCGAGACGACTTTCCGCGTACGTGCCCGCGACAACGGCGTGTATATGGTTCCTTCCGTCTACGACGGCAACAGCCTAGTCATCGACCCGATGGGCAGAATCCTGGCATTGAACAACGGCAAGGAGGGGGTCTTCTGGGCCGAGGTGGACCTGAACAAGCGGGAATGCCTGGACTGGGTGGGGTACTGGCGGTCTACTGGCCCGCGCGACCGGATGCCCGAGACATACGATCCTCTGGCGGGCGAACCTCTCGACCCGGATGCGAACAAGTCACGCGATCTTCCGTAGAGCTATTGAGTAGACGGGTCGGCCGTCTTTGATGTATTTGCGCTCGTAGTTCGTGCCGGTCAGCTCGCCTTCCCGGGCGCCGGCGGGACGCGGAAACTCGATTTCCTCGAGCCTGTCGCTGAGGACGGACGCTGTCTTTGTAATCTGCTCAAAGTAATCCGCGTGATCGGTGGCGATGCGGATCGTGCCGCCCGGCTTGAGGAGTCGCAGTAGCAGCTCGACGTTCGACGGCTGTAGAAACCGCCTTTTGTGATGCTTCTTCTTCGGCCAGGGGTCGGGGAAGTAGACGTGAAAGCAGTCGACGGAGCCTTCGGGCACGAAGTCCCGCAGAAAGACCGGGGCGTCGGCACGCACGATGCGGACGTTGGTCAGGCCCCAGCGCCCGACGCGGTCGATTGCGTGTCGCCAGTACTTGCGCGCCCACTCGATCCCGACAAAGTTCGTGTGCGGCTGTGCTTTCGCCTGGCTCACGAGGAAGGTCCCTTTGCCCGATCCGATCTCGATGTCCGTGGGGCCGGAACGTCCGAAAACCCGGACAAAGTCGATCGGACCGCGCAACTCTTCGGGTTTTACCACCACGTCCGGATATTCTTTCAATTCCCGTCCCATCGTCCCTTCGCGTCCAAAAGAAGCGAATCAGGTCGTGAATAATAGGATTTCAAGGTCCCATTATATAGGAAGCCGCCGCACGCGCGAAGCTTCACGGGAATTTCTCTCCGAATGCGTTACTAAAGTGGCCGCGTCTGGCACTCGACTAGTGGAATGGAACTGATTTGTGGGCCGTGCGCGGTCTTCATCGCGTGGGACCGCCAAAGCCTGGAAAGGACTTCTTAGGATGATGCTCCAGATGGTCAAAGCCAAGCGGAGGCAGGTCATCGTGGACGTCAACACCCAGCGGGATTTCCTGCTGGCGGATGGCACTGCCTGTATCCGCAATCACCGTCGCGTCCTGGCTCACATCCGCCGCGTCATGGCCTGGGCTCGTGCCAGGAACCTGCCCGTCATCTCGACCTGCGAGGTCTACCCGGATGTCAATAGCAACGGCGAGCCGCGATACTGTGTGGACGGCACGCTGGGCCAGCAGAAGATCGGGTACACCCTGATGAGGAACCGGGTGAGCTTCCCGGCGGACGGGAATACGGACCTGCCGCGGGACATGCTCCGGCGCTATCAGCAGGTCATCTTGCACAAACGGTGCATGGACCCGTTCGATGAGCCGCGGATCGACCGCTTGCTCAGCGAGGTCTGTGCGGCGGAGTTTGTCCTTGTCGGTGTCAGTGCCGAAGGGGCGGTCAAGGCGGCGGCTCTGGGCCTGCTCCAACGGGACAAGAAGGTCAGCGTCGTCATCGACGCGATCGGCTACCATGACAACCACGAGGCGAAAATGGCCTTCCGAAAAATGGAGGCGAAAGGGGCAAAGTTGATCGACACGCGCAGGCTTGCCGGGATTTCCCATCTTCGCCTGGTTGGCATCTGCCAGTGCGAGAGCTGCCAACGAATGTATCAGAGGGCCATGATCGGCACGCCACACGACAACTGATGCGGGCTTCGGAGAAGGGAGGAGGGTGTCCCGTCACAGGTCCTGTCGTCATCTGCTTCACGTCCATTCCTCACACCTGCCATTTGCATTCCCCAGACGACTTCGTCGGTCCCGCGGTGGTCTGAGTTCATTGACACGCCCGCGCGGGGCGACTATAGTGCGGCCGTGCGTAGCCCATGCGCAAATGGCGGATGATCAGATCATTCAGTCAACCGAAGGGAATGAAATGGAGCATCGTTCACGTCCTGTCTGGGGGGGTGTTCCATACGGCTTGCGTTGTCGTCGCGGTGCGATGTCGATCCTTGCGGCAGGCTGGGCGCTTCTGTGGATGAGCTGGTTGCCTGCCGTGTCAAATGGCGACACGACGGAGAAGACGCCGCGCTTGATTGTGGACGCCAATTACCCCGGCGGCAACGTCATAGTGGAGTGGATCGAAGGCGACACCGTCCAGCTTCGCCCCGACCTGCGCGACACACAAGGGTGGTGGTTCTACTGGAACTTCCGAGTCCGGGGAGCTCAGGGCCGGACGTTGACCTTCCGCTTCAGTGGCGCCAACCCAATCGGGGTGCGCGGGCCGGCCGTGAGCACAGATGGCGGTCGGACCTGGTCCTGGCTCGGCTCCGATGCCGTACAAGAGGCGTCGTTCAAATACGCGTTCGCGGCCGAGGCGGGTGAAGTCCGGTTCTGCCTGGCGATGCCCTATCAAGAATCGAATCTTAAGGAGTTCCTCGCAGAGCACAAGGACAATCCGCAACTGAGCGCGCGCGAGCTCTGCAAGAGCCGCAAGGGCAGGAGCATCGAGCGTTTGCACGTCGGCAGGCTCGACGGCGAGGCACGACACAGGATTCTCGTGACCGCCCGGCACCACGCCTGCGAGATGATGGCCAATTACACGATGGAGGGCCTGCTGGAGGCCGTGCTGGCGGACAGCGAGGACGGCTACTGGTTTCGCCGCAACGTCGAGGTCCTGGCGATTCCGTTCATGGACAAGGACGGGGTGGAGGACGGCGACCAGGGCAAGAACCGCAAACCGCGGGACCACAACCGCGATTACATTGGCCAGAGCATTCATCCGTCCGTCGCTGCTGTGCGGACCTTCGTGCCGAACTGGTCGAATGGCAGACTGACAATCGCTCTCGACTTGCACTGTCCCTACATTCGCGGGCCATACAACGAGGTCATCTACATCGTCGGCAGTCGCGATGAGGCGATGTGGCAGCGACAGCGCGAGTTCGGACGAATCCTCGAAACCGTGCAGAGGGGCTCGTGGCTGTACCGCGCCTCCGACAATCTGCCCTTCGCAAAGGCGTGGAATACGAGCGCCAATACGAGTGCCGGCCAGAGCTTCGGCGAATGGGCGAGTGGACTGGAGGGCATTCAACTGGCAGCGTCTTTCGAGATCCCCTATGCCAGCGCAGGCGGCCAACCCGTGACAGCCGACAGTGCCCGCGCCTTCGGTCGCAGTCTGGCCATGGCCATTCGCAGCTACCTGGAACGGATTGACGGCCGGCGAGAGGAGACCGGCTCCAAGCCGGTGCACGTCGATGGGGTCTTCCCGAACCTGACGGTCATGGCGAAAGGCACCGGCAGCAGTTCCGAGGCGGGCATCGGCGCCGTGATTCCGTGGGCACAGAAGCTGTGGGCGGTGGGGTATGTGGCGCATATCCACGGGCAGGGCCTGGGTCTCTATGAGATCAGTGAAGATATGACGATGCGCCGGCACCCGGCCTCGGTGACCGGCACGTTTGCCAACCGGATGGTGCACTGGCCGAGCGGCCAGGCTTTCATCGGGCCGTATGCCATCGACGCCGACGGCAATGTCCGCGTGATCGAAGGACTCAAGCAGGTCCGACTGGCGGCCACGTGCGAGCACCTGACCGATCCCGCGAACGAGGCCTATTTCCTCGGCATGGAAGGACAGTTCTGGGAGGTGGACGTCCACACGCTGGAAGTCAAACCGCTGTTCGACCTTGTCAAGGAGTTGCAGATCGACGCCACGCCGCACTTCAAGAGTGGCTATACGGCCCAAGGGCGAGTGGTCGTCGCCAACAACTCCTATGACGAGCAGGAGTTCTTGGACAAACGGGATGCCGGGCGACTGGCCGAATGGGACGGCAAGGACTGGACAATCATCGAGCGGAATCCTTTCGTGGAAGTGCACGGCAGCGCCAGCAGCGGCTCCTACGGCGGCAATACGATCTATGCGACCGGCTGGACCAAATCGAGCGTCGTGCTTCGGGCGCTGGTCAAAGGGCAATGGCAACGATACTTGCTGCCCAAGGCCAGCCAGACCTGGGAGCATGCGTGGAATACGGAGTGGATGCGGATTCGTCACGCGGTCACGGAACGCCTGCTGATGGACGCCCACGGCATGTTCTATGAGCTGCCGGCCTTCTCCTATGGCGGCCACATCTGGGGGATTCGCCCAATCTGCTCGCACCTGCGCGTGGTCCCGGACTTTTGCTACTGGCGAGGGCTATTCGTCATGGCCTCCGACCAGATCGACCACGATCAGGGCCAGCCGCAATCGGGCCTGTGGTTCGGAAACATCGACGACCTGTGGCAGATGGGCAAGCCTGCCGGCTGGGGCGGGCCGTGGTGGAGCGCGCCGGTCAAGGCAGGCGAGGTCTCCGACCCATTCCTGATGACCGGGTTCGACAAGAAGGTCGTACACCTCGCTCATCAATCGGACCAGGAAGTGACCTTCACAATAGAGGTCGATTTCCTCGGCAATGGCAGTTGGCAGCCATACAAGTCCTTCGCCGTCGCGCCGCCGCAGCGATACGCGCATCATGAGTTCCCGGATGGCTTTTCCGCCCACTGGGTCCGCGTCAGAGTAGACAAAGCCTGCGTGGCGACTGTATACCTGTTCTATAACTAACGATGATTGGACGGACGAATGCATGGGGTGATGTCACCCACGCGCAGGCGGGGGTCCAGGAAAGCCGGGCAGGATGCTGGATTCCCGCCTTCGCGGGAATGACAGAGTCAATCCTGTCGTTCAATTGGCTGTTCAACTATTAGCAAGGAGTCGAGATATGGCAAAATGGATTGGCAAGCGCATCTGTCCGGCCTTGGTCGTGCTGGCGCTGTTCCTCGCCCCGGTCGTGACGGGCCAGGACCTCGCGGAGTTCGAGAAGCGCCTCACGGAGTTCACGTTGGACAACGGCTTGACGTTCCTCGTGCTGGAACGGCATGAGGTGCCCATCGTCTCCTTCCATACCTACGCCGACGTCGGTGCGGTCGATGAGGTCAAGGGCATCACCGGCATTGCCCACCTCTTCGAGCACATGGCGTTCAAGGGCACGAAGACCGTGGGCACGACGGACCACCAGGCCGAAGCCGCCGCGATGGCGAAGATGGACGAGTTATTCGACGCCATCAAGAAAGAGAAGCGAAAAGGCGATCAGGCGGACCCCGAGGCTCTGAAAAAGCTCCAGGAGCAGTTCGAGCAGGCGGGACAGGAGGCGCAGAAGCACATCGTGCACGACGAGTATGAAGAGGCGCTGACCCAGCAGGGGGCGGATGGTTTCAACGCCTACACCAGTGAGGACGCGACGCAGTACATCGTCAGCTTGCCCTCGAACAAGCTCGAGCTCTGGATGATGCTGGAAGCCGGGCGGTTCGCCAATCCCGTGCTGCGGGAGTTCTACAAGGAGAAGGACGTGGTCATGGAGGAGCGGCGGATGATGGAGAATTCGCCGACCGGGCGACTGTACGAGGAGTTTCAAGGCATCGCGTTCATCGCGCATCCCTATGGCGAGGGTGTGATCGGCCACATGAGCGACCTGCAAACCCTCACCCGCGGCGAGGCGAACGCGTTCTTTCGCAAGTACTACGGCCCCAGCAACTTGACTATCGCGGTCGTGGGCGATGTCGATCCGGCGAACGTGAAGCGGTTGGCCCGGGAGTACTTCGCAGGCATCCCAAGCGGCCCAAAGCCGGAGCCGGTTGAGACGGTCGAGCCGCCGCAGCGAGGTGAGCGGCGGGTGACTGTCGAAGACGCGGCCCAGCCGATTGTCCTGATCGGCTACCACCAGCCGAGTGTGAACCATCCGGACAGTACCGTCCTTCAAATCCTCGCCGATACGGTCGGCTATGGGCGAACGTCGAGACTGTACAAAAGCCTTGTCAAAGACAAGAAGATCGCGGTCCAGGCCAACGCCGGACCGATGCTGAACAAGTACCCGGCCCTCTTCATGTTCATGGCGGTGCCCGCCAAGGGACATACAAATCAGGAGTGCGAGCAGGCCATCTACGCCGAGATCGAGAAGCTCAAGGCCGAGCCGATCACGCCGGAAGAGCTGCTCAAGGCAAAGACCCGCAGTCGGGCCGACCTGATCCGCCAGCTCGATTCCAACTCGGGGCTCGCCGCACAATTGACCTTCTATGAGGTGGTCACCGGCGACTGGCGCAACCTGTTCAAGCAGTTGGACCAGATCGAGAAAGTGACCGTCGAGGATGTCCAGCGGGTGGCCAAAACGTATTTCACGACGAAGAACCGCACGGTCGGCGTCATTGAGACGACGGTGAGTCAGTAACTGGACTTCTGCAAAATGGACATTGGGCCTATATTCTTCAATGAATCTCGTTCTTTGATTTCCTTGAAGAATCAACGTAACTTTTTATTGGGACGGTCGTTAAGATTTGGGAAGGAAGAATCGAGGAACAGGATTCTTCCTTCCCAAAGCAGGCCCAATGTCCATTTTGCAGAAGTCCGGTCAATAAGGGAGCCGAGTATGAGAAACACGCTATGGATGCGAATCGTTCTGGTGATGACGTGCGTTGCTCTTGTCGCCGGGTGCAATGACGGATCGTCGTCCGGGTCCGGCCGCGCGCTGACGGGCGAGTCGAAATCAGCAGTGTCTCAGGAGCGTGTGCCGGCGTACAAGCAACTGAAGTATCCGAAGCTGCGCGACATTCAGGTGCCGGCCGTGGAGCGGGTGACCTTGCCGAATGGGATGCAGTTGTTCCTGCTGGAGGATCACGAGCTGCCTTTGATTCGGTTGTCGGCCACGATTCGCACGGGGTCGGTGTACGAGCCGGCGGATAAGACCGGTCTGGCGGGTCTGACGGGCACGGTGATGCGCACCGGCGGCACGGCCGGCAAGACGGGCGATGAGATCGACGAGCAGTTGGAGCGGATCGCCGCCACCGTCGAGACGAGCATCGGCCGCAGTTTTGGCCGCGCGTACATGTCGGTGCTGAAAGAGGACGTCGATACCGGGCTCTCCATCCTGGCCGATGTCCTGATGAATCCCGCCTTTCGCCAGGAGAAGATCGACCTGGCGAAGATCTCCGCGCACACCTCGATTGCGCGGCGCAACGACAACCCCGGCAGTATCGCGTCGCGGGAGTATGCCAAGCTGATCTACGGCCCGGACAGCGTCTACGCGCGGCACAGCGAGTATGCGACGATCGACAATATCACTCGCGACGACATGCTGGCCTTCCATCGCAGGTTCTATCATCCGAACAACACGATGCTGGCTGTCTGGGGTGACTTCAAAACCGAAGAGATGGTCGCCAAGGTCAAGGGGGCCTTCAAGGAGTGGTCCAAGGCCGATCTGGAGCTGCCGCCGGTCCCGCAGGTCAAATACACGTTCCAGTCCACGGTGAATCTCGCGACCAAAGAGGACACGAACCAGAGCATCATTCGCCTCGGCCACATCGGCACCGTGATGACCGATCCGGACTACTTCGCCCTGATGGTGATGAACGAGATCCTGGGCAGCGGATTCACAAGCCGGCTGTTCAAGAACGTTCGCTCCCGGCAGGGCCTGGCGTACTCCGTTTTCGGCGTCTACTCCGCGGACTACGACCACCCGGGCATGTTCTACGTCGGCTCCCAGACCAAACTGCAAAGCACCATCCACGCGATCAATGCGATGATCGAAGAGGTCCGCAAAATGACCCAGGAGGAAGTGACGGATGAGGAGCTTGCGCTGGCCAAGGACAGCTTCCTGAACTCGTTCGTCTTCAACTTCGAAAGCCGCGGCCAGATCGTCAATCGCCTGATGACCTACGTCTATTACGGCTATCCCGAGAACTTCCTCCAGAAGACGAAGGAAAACGTCGAGAAAGTGACGAAGGCGGACGTGCTCCGCGTGGCCAAAGCACACCTGCGTCCCGACAAGGTCCAGATCCTGGTCGTCGGCAAGCCCGACGAGTTCGACCAGCCCCTGTCCACCCTCGGCGACGTGAAGACCATCGACATCACGATCCCGCCGCCAAAACAGCAGTGACGTACAGGGGCCTCCGGCCGCTGGCCGCCGCAGATAGACTTGTCCTGAGCTTGGATATCTGGTAGCCGATGTGGAATTCTGTGTCATCAACCAGGTCGAAATGACTGAAGGCGCTGCAACCGGGACGAACATCCGTCATGAAGCAAATCAAGATCATTATTGAAAAACACCGGGACGGATACGTGGCCTATCGCGTCGGGGTCAAGGGCGTCGTAGGCGAGGGAGATACCTACGAGGAAGCCCTCAAGGATGTGCAGTCGGCCCTCAGGTTCCACATCGAGACGTTCGGGCCGGACGTGCTGGATGGTGAAGATGGCCTGGTGTTGGAGGCCTTCGTGGCAGAGACGACCGTGTGACTATGGCCAAGTCCCCCGTGGATGCGCCGAAGGCTCGCGTCCTGCGTGCTCTCCAATCGCTCGGCTTCGAGGTCGTGCGTGAAAAGGAGCACGTCGCCCTGTGACGACACGACCCGGACGGAACGACGACACCTCTGACGATGCCCAACCATCCTCACCTCAAGGCCTCGACGCTCCGAACGATCCGTCGTCAGTCGGACATCAGCCGCGACGACTTCCTGACAGCCTGCGAGAAAGCGTCAGTCGCCAGGCCACAGCCGTCTGCGAATGGAGTGTGGCGTTTCCCGAATCCTCGTCGGTCTGCTGTTTTCTTGAATTGCTCTCTCAGTGGTGCTATAGTCACCTGTGCGTGTTGAAATCGGAATAGCCGCCATATTGTCATTTGAGGGTATTGTCATGTGTGAACACTGCACGAGACGGGAGTTCCTGGGAACGGGAGTGGCCAGTGGATTGGTGCTGGCCGGAGTGACCTGGACACACGCGTGGGCTTCGCAATCGTCGCCCCCGCAGCCGCCGGGAAAGTCGCGAATCGGCGTCGTCTTTACCGGCGCACCGGCGCCCGGGGTCCGGGATTGGGGGGCCGACGCCGGACAGATCGACGCCATGAAGGCCCGCCTGGCCCGAGCGGAGAAGGAGCTTGGGAACGTCGAGCTCGTGACCGGGCATTCGACCGATGCGCAGCAGACGGCAGCCCTGCTGGAGAAGGCCGGACCCGGGGCCCCGATCCTCGCGATCAATGTGCGGAACTTCGCCTTGACAAGGGTCGTGCAGCCGATTCTGGATGGGGCGCATCCCATGGTTGTCTTCTCGCTGCCGGCCAGCGGCCATGATTGGATGTATGCTCCCCGCTGGCACCATCAGGGCCATCGTGTCGCCCTGCTGGCCAGCAGCGAGTACGACGAGCTTGAGCGAGCCCTTCGTTTGCTCAGGGTCGTTCCCATGATGAAGAAGACTCGGATTCTGCTCTTTCCGCCGGCTCGAGGCACGCAGGCGGCCCAGTCTCCCGAGGAGGTCAAGAAGCGGCTGGGGGCCGACGTCGTGGCCGTGGAGGAGAAGCTCTTCGACGAGATGACCTCGACCGTGGATGAGGAAGCCGTGCGAGCGGAGGCCGACTGGTGGACGAAGAACGCCAAGGAGATCGTCGAGCCGAACAAGGAGGACATCGGCAAGGCCGCCCGCGTCAGTATCGCGTTGCAACGCCTTATGGAGCAACAACGGGCGCAGGGGCTCGCCGTCGGGACCTGCATGGGATGGCTGTCGAAAGGATTCCCCTGTCTGGGCTTCGCTCGCCTGCGCGACGGCGGCATTCCCGCGGCGTGCGAAGGGGACATGGACTCGTTGCTGACGATGCTTCTGTTTCAATATGCGATCGACCGCCCCGGGTTCCAGGGCAACGCGACCTTCGATACCGCGCGCAACGCGCTGTGGACCGCGCACTGCACGGCGCCGTTGAAGATGGATGGTCGCAACGGCAAGGAAGCGCCGTACCTGCTGCGAGGGCATTCCGAGGTCGGCGGCAGCGGCTGCGTGCCCGAGGTCCAATACCGTCTCGGTGAGACAGTCACCCGCTCCAAGCTGGTCAACCTGGATACGATGCTCGCCTCGACCGGCAGGATCATCGAGGTCCCGGCCAGATCGGTCCACGGCTGTCGCACGCAGATTGTCACCGAGGTTCGCGACGCAGCCAAGATGGCCGCCAATTGGAGCAGCGTTCTGGAGACCGAGGACGCCATGACGCTGCTGCATCGCGTCGTCGTCTACGGCGACCACATGCAGAGCGTGCACCACCTCGCCCGCCTGATGGGCATGAAAGTCGTCGAGGAAGGCTAAGAGCCTCTAACAGAATGGCGACGGTGATTTCGCTCTTGTCACCCCGGCGAAAGCAGGGGTCCAGAGCTTGCCTCCCAAGCTCGATCGGTGGCCGTGCGCCTTCGCACGGCCTCGCAAGCGAAGTCACGGGCACGGCGCGAGATGTCGAGGAGGCACACGGGACTACCTCCGCCGTCGGAGCCGGTGTATCCTTGTCGAGTTCCCGACGGAACTTGAGCGGGCATCGACCCCGGCCCATCCGGCCGAACGGCTGGTCGCCGCGTCACGGAGGATGAGCTTCACGCCATACGGGCCGCTAAAACCTGCAGTACACCTTCAGAGTAATCTCCGACCCCACAGACGTGTTCTTGCCGTAGAAGGTATAGCCATATCCTAGTCCTATGCTGAAACCTTCAACGTCCTTCAGAATGCCGAAGGTCCCCTCGGGACTGAAAAGAACTTCAGCGATGACTTTCGAGTATTCCTCGTATTTCTTCCCGATCAGTTCATTGGCGGTCGGCGGCCGATATCTGTCTGAGGTGGCGAAGACGCCATCTATCATGCCCTTGACCAGCACATAGGGTACGGGCTGTACGCCCACTTCCAGAAAGTATGGTATCGTGTTGTTCCGACTCCGATAGCCGATCTCGCCGCCAAGATGGTACAGCTTTATGGGCGTATCAAACACCGGCTCGTCGAGCACCTTGCCGATCATCAGACGCGCCTCCAGATCCGATTCGCCATGCCCAAGCGAAGGCGGGTCGTCTTCGTCGTAGCCCCCAGCCACCTCATACTTCACTTGCAGGCTGGCAGCAGGCTGCGTCTCATCCTCCTCGAAGAGCCGGAACTTGGCACCTATGCCAACAAACTCAGCACCATCGTTCTCCAGAGTACCGTTCGTGTCCTCCCATCTGGCCCACTTATAAGGGATTGAAAACAGCAGATTCAACTGTTTGCAGAGTCCATACTCAAGCTTGAACTCAGGTCTGAACTCGTCGTATGTGCCACCGTTAGGCTTCTCGGCGCGGTGGGCGCGATGGTCATAGTCCTCCGTCGCCCAGTAGTACTTGCTGTACAGTTCTGCGGACCACTCGTTGGCGCCCAGCATCCAAGCATTTGCCAATAGCCTTGTCGGCAGGGCCAACAGGGAAATCGCGGAAAGCAACGCCAACCCGGTTCTCATGGCCTACCCCTCACTCTCTACCAGCGTGCGCTCAGACAATGGGACGCACTGACTACTGCACGATCTCGAAGCCCAAGTTATCGTAACGCATAATGGTGATCCAACCGGAGTCCAGCGGATCCTTAACGAGAAACTTGATGTTGTAGTAACCGGGGGGCAGTTGTACGAAAGGAAACTCGCCATGCCAGTTGCCGTTTGGGTCCGTGGGTGATATGTCAACGTTGACAACTCCCTCCCCCCTGTCTTCTTCTCCTCTTTGTTTCAATATCTCATTTCCCTCTTTGCCCCGCTTTCCGTTCAACGCCAACACATACGAATACGACTTCTTCACTCCTCTCAAGGTGACCGTTGCCTTGAGACTATCGCTGGACCTAGGATAGTAGACTATCTCACCCGAAGATCCAGGTATTCCCTTTATCCCTGTCCCGCGTATCGATAAGAGAGCTCTCACAGGTTTGTTGGGTTTGTTGGGGTCTACTATGTGTCGGCGTTTCTGCGTATTGTCCCCCTGGCATCCGGAAAAGGCGAGACTTGCAAGGGCCACAACACACGACAAATACACAGTCTTCATGTTTCTACTCCTTTGCAATTACGAATTTTGCGGTTCTCTCGCCCTGGGCTACGTCTATACTGGTCAGGATAACCGTATATGTGTGACCTTGAGGAATAGGGACCGTCCAGGTTCTACCTATGGGTAGTATCTGGTTCCGCAATTCTCCCCCGATGTTGGACTGTACAGTGACCTCCCTTGCTTCGGGGTCGATGGCTACGACTGTGAAGCTAGACGAAAGGTCGTATTTGAATACGTTCACCTGCTTTTCCTTCAACGTCACAACCGACGCAAAATCACTAAAGAGTTCTTGCATCTTTGTGTTGATCTGCTCAGTCTGCCTGTTCAGGTCGTTTTTGATCTCGGATGTTGTCTGCTCAGCCTGCTTGGTCAGGCTGTCCCTGATTTCGGAGGCTGCATGTTCGGTTTGTTCGCTTAGGCTGTTTTTGATTTTGACGGCCGCGTCCTCGGTCTGCTTGGCAACGATGACTATGAAGCTCTCTTTGAAGTTCTCTGTTGCGTGGTTGATGTACGCCAGAAGGATAGCCACAATGATACCCACAAAAGCCAGAATGATACCGAGATAAGCAACCAATGTTCTTCTTAGCTCCTCGGCTGTTATGGGCTCAGGTTTGACCGAGTTCGACTTCATTGTATGACCCCTTATAGAACCATCTCGCTACAGCACTAATGTCGAATGCCAACCTCCGAACTGTGAGCCTCTACCCACGTGGCAAGTTCACCAGGAGTGTTCCTGAAACCCGAGGCGTCGTCGGTCCCCCGGTAGCTCCAGGCCAGAGCCCCTGCGTAGCCGTTCTTCCAGATTGTGTCCAGGTACTGTGTCATGGTGCGCTTGGTGTTCCTGGTCGGGAATTCGCCGACGATGCAGGGCCTGTCCAATTTCAGATTGGCGCAGGGGTAGTCCAGCGGGGCTTGGCTCTCTCTGTTGTCGTAATAATGGAATTGGTAGAAGTCGAGCTTGCTGTCTTTCCAGTAGGACAGCCATTGTCGTGAGGCGCTGCCCAGCGTAGCGTGTTGAGACGAGTGGGCGTGGATGCAGTTTACCACCTCTTCGACGAAGGTCTGCATTGCCTGGGGATTCACTGACTCAGACACCCACTTGCCACCGGCGATGGCCATCGCGCCCTCGGGCTCGTTGACCACGTCCCAAGCGATGATGCTGCGGTTCTTGCCATAGCGATCGAGGAGAGGCTTGAGGGCGTTGTCGAGGAACGATTGTCTTAGGTGCACGTTGGTGATTAAGCCAGCGCGTCCCCACAACTGGACACCGTTATCGTTCTTGGCTCCATCGGCAAGACGGAAATCGAGCAGGACCGGAATAAGGTAGATGCCGTGCTTCTCAGCGATGGCGAGGGCCGCATCCATGTCGGGATAGAAGTGCTCATCAAAGCCGGTAACGGTCCCATTCGGATCGAACTCAGGTGCCGCTCGACAGTCGCCGAAAAGGAACCATCGCACGACGCGGACCCTCTGGCTCCTGAGGTAGGCGAAATCGGCGTCGACTTGAGTCTTGCTTGCACCGGCCGACACGCCGTCGTGACCCCAGGCCGTGGCCCCGAAGTCGTGTGCATAGTTGAGCCAAGGATAGTTCACCCCCAGGAGATACCAGGAGCCATCTTCCCACAGTTGAATCCTGTCCGTTCTGGCAGTTGTCGAGGTCTTGTCCTTGCAGACCACCAGAACCGGGAGGGCGACAACAACAACAGCGGTAAAGAACGGGATGAGACATCGAATGTTCATAATCGCTTCTGCCTCTCCATACAGCAAGCACTTGCCAACAGACAGACGCTCTGCTTCCCCAGACAGGTGCTTGTCAAGCGATTGATGTCTCTCTCATAGCCTGGGCGCTAACCATTATGATTTTGGTCACTGACAGCGGGTCCCGTCAAGAGAAAAGCAAAAGAAAGTTGGGCGGTGAGCGGCCCTGAAAATGGGGCGTCTTGGGCGCTGAAGGGATTAGGATCGCCGAGAGGTCGCGAGACAAGTGAAAGAAGGTTTGTGATAACCTCGTTACTACGGATTCGGGACCCGGTGGCAGGGGCGTTGACACTACCCAGAGCACGAGTTATAAAGCGCGTCATATGCTGTTGAGGTTTCTTGTCGATTTCCACCGAGACGAGGTTTGAGTATGGCGCAGACGCGAAGAGAGTTTTTGAAGGTGGCGGGATGGACGGTGGCGGCGGGGGGGCTGGGGTTGGTTGAGGTTGGGTGCCGCAGCGCGGGGGAGGGGCGGGAACCGGTTGCCTCAGCGGGCAAGACCAATATCGTCTTCATTCTGGCGGATGATTTGGGGTATGGGGATCTGGGCTGCTATGGGCAGGAGACGATCGAGACGCCGAACCTGGATCGCATGGCGGCTGAGGGGATGATCTTCACCGATGCCTATGCCGGGTCCTGCGTGTGCGCGCCGTCGCGATGCTCTCTCATGACCGGATTGCATACGGGGCACACGTACATTCGCGGCAATAGCGAGGTCCAGCCGATGGGGCAATTGCCTCTGCCGGCCGAGACGGTGACGCTGCCGAAGCTGCTCAAGCAGGCCGGCTACGCCACCGGTCTGATCGGCAAGTGGGGCTTAGGCGGGCCCGACAGCACGGGAATCCCGAACAAGCAGGGCTTCGACTACTTCTTCGGCTATTTGTGCCAGCGGCACGCGCACAATTACTACCCGGAGTTTCTCTTTCGAAACGAGCAGCGTGTTCCGCTGGGCAACCAGGTCAAGCCGGTCAATCCGCCCGGCGGCGTGGCGACGAAGCGAGTGCGATACTCCAGCGACCTGTTTACGGATGAGGCCCTTCGCTTCGTCACGCGCAACCGGCGTCGGCCGTTCTTCCTGTACCTGGCCTATACGATCCCTCACGCGAACAACGAGTCGAGGCCCGACGGCATGGAAGTCCCGTCCTATGGTCCCTACGCGCAGGAGGACTGGCCCAATCCGCAGAAAGGGCACGCCGCGATGATCACGCGGATGGACGCGGATATCGGCAAGCTGTTCCTGCGGCTCAAGACTCTCGGACTGGACGACAAGACGCTGGTGCTGTTCTCGAGCGACAACGGCCCACACAAAGAGGGCGGGGCGGCCCCGGAGTTCTTCGACAGCAACGGCCCCTTGCGCGGCCAGAAGCGCGACCTCTATGAGGGCGGCATCCGCGTGCCGTTGATCGCCCGCTGGCCGGGCCACATTGCCGCCGGCTCGGGGACGGAACATGCCTGTGCCTTCTGGGACATTCTGCCGACCTGCTGCGACGCAGCCGGCGTCCAGGCCCCTGAGAATATCGACGGCCTCTCCATCTTGCCCTCGCTGCTGGGTGAGCCCCGGGAGCAGAAGGAGCACGCGTATCTGTACTGGGAATTCCACGAGCAGGGCAAGAAGCAAGCCGTGCGCATGGGCGACTGGAAGGCTGTCCGCTTGAACGTGGCCAAAGACCCAAACGGACCCATCGAGCTGTACAACCTCAGGGACGGTCTCGGCGAGGAGGAGAACGTCGCCGACGAGCATCCCGAGATCGTCACGAAGATGACGGAGATCATGGCTTCCGCGAGGGCTCCGTCCGAGCGCTGGCCCTGGCCGTGAGATGCAGGAGGGTCGGGTGAAATCACCGGGCTTGGTTCGTTATGCGTTGGTACTCATGTCGCTTGCGCCGGCAACAGCGGCGGATCGCATCCCGCTTTCCGAGGAAATGCTGATCAATCTCTCCGGCCAGCGGCCCGCCGTCGAGTTGGTGGACGAGCAGGACCTTGCCGGCGATCCGCGCGTGGGCGACGCGCAGCAACCTAAGACCGTGTACTCCAACGGATGGATCAACGCCGATCTCTATTATCCGCTGTCCGTCGTGATCGATCTTGGCGTCGTGCACGACCTCACCGACCTTTGCTACTTCGACGTGGAGGACCAGGGCATACTGAGCGTCGATTGTCGGGATGCGGAGTCGTGGAAGCCCTCGTTCAGCGGCCCGCTCGATCAGTATCGGCGATGGACGTGTCGGACCATTGCCGTCGCGACGCGCTACCTACGACTGACGTTTGAAAGTCCGTCCTCGCGTGTGGCAGAGGTCCTGCTCTATGGAACCCCTCGGGGCGAGCGTGCGCCATCGCCTTCGCCGACCGAGCGTCCACGAGCCCTCATGGACTCGTTCATCGGGATCAACGGCTTTGTCGACGATCCCGTCGAGCGCATCGCGGCCTGTGGGCATCTGCGCGAATATCATCACTGGCAATGGGATGAGGGGAATCAAGATTCTTCGTACCCCGGTTATCCGGATCACGAACTGGCGTGGAGCCCGAGCTGGGTCAGCGGGCCGGGCTGGGGATGGGACTTCGATGAGTTCTATCGGCAATTGAAGGCCGCCGGCGTTGAGGTGGCGCCCTGTCTTCAGGGCTGCGCTCCCTATCTCGTCGGCTATGATGGAGACCGCACGGACGAGAAGCCGGTGATCGCCGGAGGGGATCCGAGCCGGCCGCAGTCGTACGTCGCGCACGCATCCTACCTGTTTCAGTTTGCCGCCCGGTACGGAGGCACGCCTTGCGACATCGCCTTGTTGAAGCTGAAGACCGGTCAGCCGGTCCGCAGCGGCCTGGGACTCGTGCGGTACGTGGAGAACTGGAACGAGCCGGACAAGTGGTGGAAGGGAAGAGCGGCGATGTTCTCGCCGGCGGAGCTGGCTGCCATGTGCAGCGCGGATTATGACGGTCACAAGCGGTCCTTGGGCGCCACGGTCGGCATCAGGAACGCCGATCCGGGGATGAAGCTTGTCATGGGCGGCCTGGCCAGATGCGAGATTGAGTACCTCAAGGCCGTGAAGCTCTGGGCGGATTTCCATCGCGGCGGCGATCTTCCTGCCGATGTGATCAACCTCCACCACTACTCCAACGATGCGGGAGGCCAGAGCGGCCGGCCCACGACCGGCATCAGCCCGGAGGAGGACGACTTGCGCGAGCGATTCCATCGCGTCGTTCAGTGGCGGGACCGGTTCCTGCCCGGCAAGGAACTCTGGATCTCCGAGTTCGGCTACGACACAAATCCGAACTCGACACAGCGCGCCCCGGCGATTGGCGATGCCGATACGGAAGAAATACAGGGCCAATGGATCGTGCGGTCCTTTCTCGCTTTGGCGGCGGCGGGCGTGGACCGGGCGCAACTCTACATGCTTCGCGACGTCAATGCCGACAGCACCGTCCAGTACGACAGCTCCGGCGTGACCGGCTCGAAGGCGGTTCATCACCCGCCCAAGCGGGCGTGGTACTACGTCGCGACCCTGCGTCACGCCCTGCAAGGGACCCGGTTCGCGTCCAAGGTTCCCTCCGATGACGCGCGAGTGCGGGTCTATCGGTTTTGCTCGGATGACGAGCCGCCGCGCCGGGTCTATGTTGTCTGGTGTCCTACGAGCAGTGGGGCGAGGGTGAACGGTTTTACGCTTGCGGTCGAGAACGCCTCCACGGCGACGTGCATCACACTGGAACCGCAGAGTACAACTGGGAAACGCGCTCTGTTGCCGGTCCAGGAAGGCAGAGTCACGGTCGACGTCAGCGAGCGGCCCATCTTCGTTGCAGTCCCCTGACGTGCCCGACCCTGATTTCCGACTGAGGCCACACGCCCCCGACCGCTTGCGGGTCGGCGCCCCGACTGTGACCCAGGCGGGCCACGTCAAGGTTGGGCACTTGCAGGCTCAGACGATTCCTTCGGTCCTTTTGTCCCAGCGGATAGGGCGGTTCTGGCGGTAGGAGGTGATGGCCATGTAGCAGGCGATGGCGGAGCGGAAGCCAATCTCGAAAGGACAGTTCGGCTCCTTGCGAGTTCGCATGCAGTCGAAGAAGTTTTGCAGGTGAGCTAACGTGGCGTCTCCGCCGCCGACGATGTCAGCGGCCCTCTTCGTGGAGGCAGCCGATCTCCCACCTCTGGGCTTGTCCTGCGGCTCGTAGCGGATCTGATCGTGGTCGTCGCGAAGGATCGTGCCCTTGTTGCCCAGGACCATGTCGTCGCCTTCGCCGAAGTATCGATTGGCGAACATGGAATTCCAGGTGAACAGCAATTTCTCGCTCTGGCTCATGGACACATCCATCGTGTCGGGGCACTCCATCTCCGGGCACAGGTAATTGGCGCCGGTCATGGTCACACTGGTCGGGATTGTGAGGTCCAGCAGCTTGTACCAGAAGCCCACCTGGTGGACCATGTTCTCGTAGACGTTGCCGCCGTCGTAGTCCCAGTAGAATCGCCAGTTGATGACCCGGTTGGGGTCGAACGGGTATTTCCTGGCCTCGCCCTGGAAGCCGGGCCAGTCCACGTGCTGCTCGTCGCAGTCGGCGGGGATCGCCCGCTTCCACCCGCCGTAGGGGGCGTTGCGGAAATGATGCGTGTGAATCGCAGTGATTGTTCCCACTTTCTCCGGGGTAAGGAACTCGCGTGCTCGTTCGACGGCGTCGCTGCTGGTAGACTGGATGCCGATCTGGACGACCCGACCGGAGCCCTGGAATGCCTGTCGCATGCGCTTGGCATGATCCGGGTTGAAGGCCATCGTCTTCTCCTGATAGACATCCTTGCCCGCCTGGATGGCGGGGACGAAGCTCAGCACGTGCTGGTGTTGGGGTGTCGCGATCAGCACGGCGTCGATGCTCTTGTCGTCCAGCACTTTGCGGAAGTCCTGATACGCGTTGACCCGCCGCGCGAATCTCCTCACTTCATCCAGGCGTCGCGTGTACACGTCGGCTACGGCGACGGCCTCCGTGTTGGGGCATTGCAGGGCGGTCTTGAGGATCTCCTGGCCCCGGCCGCCCGCGCCGATCAGACCGACGCGAATACGGTCGTTGGTTCCCAGCACCCGGCGGGAGGGAAGGAGTCCGGTCACGGCCAGCGCGGCGCCGGCCACCATATTGCCGACGAATTCACGACGAGTAGACATGGATCTCTCCTTCAGACGACTGCTTGTTCCGGCATCTTCGCCATGACCCGATTCTATGCGTGCGCCGGAGCGCCCGTCAAGGCCGGGTCGTGGATATGGCTGAGCGGATGTCTACTCCATGCCGCCCTGAGCGGGACCGGAGAAGCCGTTGCGCGTCTTCATGCCGGGCGGCATCGCCAGGCCGCCCGGGCCCTCCCTTTTCTTGAACTCCACGATGATCCTGATAGCGTCGTCCGGGTCGTCGGCGACGGTGTAGACGTCGAGATCCTCCGGCGAGATGAACCCATGCTCGGCAAGCATCTTCTGCTTCATCCAGCGGATCAGGCCGTCCCAGTACTCGCTGACCATCAGGATGACCGGGAAGTGCGCCTGCTTAAGCGTCTGGATCAGGACGGCCGATTCGAAGAACTCGTCCATCGTGCCGTACCCGCCGGGGAATACGATAAACCCGTGCGCGTACTTCAAGAACATCACTTTGCGGACAAAGAAGTACCTGAAATGCAGGGACAGGTTCTGGTAGTCGTTGGGCGGTTGCTCCTGGGGCAGCTCGATGTTCAGGCCGATACTGCGTCCACCGGCGGCCTCCGCCCCCTTGTTGGCGGCCTCCATGACGCCGTCGCCGCCGCCGGTGATGACGGCGAATCCGGCCCGCACCAGCTTGCCGGCGGTGATCTGGGCGAGCTTGTAGTACTTGTGTTCGGGGGCCAGGCGCGACGAGCCGAAGATGGAGACCGCCGGACCGACCGAGGCCAGCTCCTGGAATCCTTCGGTGAATTCGGCCATGATCCGAAAGATCCGCCAGAGGTCCTTCACGGGTTTATCGATGTCGTCAACCACTTGCTATGTTCTCCAAAGGCTCCCGCCTGCGCGGGACCGGGCGTCACCGCAGGTCGGGGTTGTTTGCCGCCGGGCAGTATCGTGCGATCGGACATTCGGGGCACTTGGGCTTTCGTGCGACACAAATGTTCCGGCCGTGAAGAATCAACAGATGACTGAACAACGTCCAGTCCTTCCTGGGGACTATATCGGCCAGATCGAATTCGAGCTTCACCGGGTCGCTGTTTTCGGACAGTTGCAGCCGGCGTGACAGGCGGATCACGTGCGTGTCGCACATGATGGCGGGCCGTCCGAAGGCGTTGCCCAGAACGCAGTTGGCCGTCTTTCGACCCACGCCCGGCAGGGTGACCAGTTCCTCCATCGTATCGGGGACCCTGCCGTTATAGGTCTCTGCAATCGCCTTCGAAGCCCCCCGGATGCTGACCGCCTTGTTGCGGTAGAAGCCGCAGGTCCGAATATCCTGCTCAATCTCCTTCAGGTCCGCCCGTGCCCAGTCGGCCGCGGATTTGTACTTCTTGAACAAGCCGGGCGTGACCATGTTCACTCTCGCATCCGTGCACTGAGCCGACAGGATGGTGGCGATCAGCAGCTCCAACGGATTGCCGAACTGCAGGGCCACCGTCGCCTGTGGGTACGTCTTCTTCAGGATCGGCAGGATTCTCTTCACTCGTTCGGCGGCTGCTGCTCTGTCGAAGGCGGTCGCCTTCCTGGTGGACTTTGCAGATGTGCTCTTGTTCGCCATTTACGACCTGACCTCCGGGAATCCATCGAGGATCTTGATCAGTTCTTCCTTGTCGAAGGTGCCTCGCAATTTCTCTTGCGATGCGTCCGGGCGGATGATGATGGTGACCGGCACGTTCCCCGCCTCTCCGTAGATCTGCTTGAGGTCCTTCGTGGCGGGGTAGTCGATGAGGGTCGTGTCGGCCTTGATGGGCAGCACGTTCTTCCGCTGGATGAGCTGGGCGACCTGCGGGTCGTGGTAGACGCGTCTCTCGACGACCTTGCAGTTGGTGCACCAGTCGGCGGTGAATTTCAGCAGGACGGGCCGGCCCTGCGAGACGGCGTTCTGGACAGCCCCGGCGTCGTAGGGCTGCCAGTCAATGCGGCCCTCGACCTGTCCCCGTGCCGGCAGCAGCCAGAGTCCGGCCCCTATGGCGATCAGCAGGGCGATTGCCCGGATCGTCCACGTCCGTGGCGCCGGCGTGGAGAAGCTGGTCCATTTGCCCCACATCCAGACGCAGAAGCTGAAGACGATCCCGTAGGTGAGCACGTTCAGAAGTCTGTCCTTGGGCAGTGCCGCCAGGGTGAGCTTGACGGCGATGAAGAACAAGAGGAAGCCGGTCGATTTCTTGAAGATGTCCATCCAGTGGCCCGGGCGGGGCAGGCGCTTCAGCAACGACGGCACAAGGACGATGACGGCGTAGGGCATCGCCATGCCCACGCCCATCAGGACGATCGCCGTGCTGCTGACGGCAAGGGATTGGGTCTGGGCCCAGACCAGGACGAACCCGAGCAGGGCGCCGCTGCAAGGGGTGCTGAGGATCGCGGCGAAGAAGCCCATCCCGGCGGAGCCGGCCATCTGATAGGCGGCGCCTTCGCCGGATGCGATCGCGGATGGAAGCGTCAGCGAGACGACATCGAGCATCGCCAGGCCGAAGAACACGATGGCCAGGAACAGGACGATCACGGCCGCCGGATAGCGGAAGAGGCTGTTCAGGTCGAGCACCGCCCCGGTTGTCACGTTGATGATGGCCGAGACGAGGGCGAACACGGCGAAGAAGAAGATCACTCCTGCACAGAACGCCAGTCCGGATGCGATGCGCCGGCGGCTGGAGTGATCGGCCTGGCCGATCAGCCGCATCAGGATAATGGGCAGGACCGGCAGGACACAGGGCATGACGTTGATCGACAGGCCCGCCAGGATCGCCAGCAGGTAATAGATGCCCATGCTACGCGGCGGGGCGGGATTTGCCTTCGCAGGCTGTGTCTGACTCACGCGGGCGGCGCCGAGCGAGATCGGCTTCCAGGAATCCACGTTGCCCAGGGCAACGGTCGCCGTCAAGGTCCTTTCGAACGGCGGCAGGCACAACTGACTCGTGCACGCGATGCCGGCGATCCGGACGGTGACATCCGCCTTCCGGCCCGCACCGCCGATGGACTCGGGCCGGATGGGGACAAAGACGAGGAAGTCGCCGACATACACCTGGACCTTGCCGATAGCGGCATCGTTGAAGATCTCCCATCTCGGGAAGAGGGCCGGCTCAAAGCGGAGACTGTCTGAGGTGGCCTCGACCTTGAGCTTCAGGCCGGGCGCCGGCGCGGTCTCGTCGCTGGCGTAGTAATGCAGGTCCTTTGTACCCTCGAAGACGACCGCCAGGCCCGGCTTGCCTGATAGACGAGCCGGCTCCACGTGCGCCCGCGAGTACTGGCTCTCATGCCGTACGATCTCGACAGCGCCGGGAGTCTCGCCCACAGCGGAACCGGCGCGGCCGAGCAGGGCGACACTCACCGCGCATATGGCCAGTACAGTCCTTTCCCTCATTTCGTGTCCCAGGCGCACATCAGGAGGAAACCATCACTTGACCGGCTGCTTCTGACCCCGTGTCTCGTCGGTCTCTGCATTCTCACGCTTGGCCTGTTCGGCGGCCAGCAGGCCCCCAACCGTGGGCCTGTCCAGCTCGCCACCATTGAGGATGTGTTTGACATCGTCGGCATCCAGCGTCTCATACTTGAGCAAGGCGTGGGCGATCCGCTCCACGCGATCCTTGTTCGCTTCGATCAACTGCCTGGAGTCCCGGTACGCGTCGCCCATGATCCGCTTGACCTCGGCGTCGATGGCTTCGGCCGTCTTCTCGGAGTACTCTCGCTCCGGTTGCATGAAGATCATCTCTCGCGAGCCCGCATCCGGCATGTAGCTGATGGGGCCAAGTTGATCGCTCATGCCCCAGATCAGGACCATCTGTCTGGCGATGCGGGTGGCCTGCTCGATATCGGACTGGGCGCCGCTGGAGATGTCATCGCAGAACAACTCCTCCGAGATCCGTCCGGCAAAGCAGACCTGCAGCAGGGCGATGCAATACCGCCTCGTGAACATCGTGCGGTCCTTCTCCGGCAGGGCGAATGTGGCACCGCCCATCGGGCCGCGGGGAATGATGCTGACCTTGTGCAGTGGGTCGGCGTCTTTCAAGAGCGACTGGACCAGTGTGTGGCCGGCCTCGTGATAGGCCGTGATCTCGCGCTCCTTCTGATCGATCACACGGCTCTTCTTGGCGCGTCCCCAGCGGACTTTGTCCCGGGCCTCCTCCAGATCGGCCATTTCGATGAAATCCTTGTTGGCCATCGTCGCCGCCAGGGCCGCCTCGTTGATGATCGCCGCCAGATCGGCCCCGCTGAACATCGGAGTGCCCCGCGCCATCCGTTCGAGGTTGGAGTCCGTGCCCAGCTTGACTTTGCGGGCATGGACCCGCAAGATCTCCAGTCGTCCCTTGACATCGGGCAGCGGGACGACCACCTGTCGATCGAATCGGCCGGGCCGTGTAAGAGCGGTGTCGAGGATGTCCGCCCGGTTGGTCGCGGCAATCACGATGACCTGGTCGTTCGTGTCGAAGCCGTCCATTTCCACGAGGATTGCATTCAGCGTCTGCTCCCGCTCGTCATGTCCGCCGCCGACGAAGCTGGCGCCGCGCTTGCGGCCGATGGCGTCGATCTCATCGAGGAAGATGATGCAGGGGGAGTTGTCCTTGGCCTGTTTGAACAGGTCGCGAACGCGGGAAGCGCCCACGCCGACGAACATCTCGACGAAGTCACTTCCGGAAATGCTCAAGAACGGAACGTCGGCCTCGCCGGCAATCGCTTTGGCCAGCAGGGTCTTTCCGCATCCGGGCGGCCCGATCAACAGGACGCCGCGGGGAATTCGGCCGCCGAGCCGCTGGAACTTGCGCGGGTTCTTCAGAAATTCGATGATCTCGGCCACCTCTTCCTGCGCCTCGTCGATGCCGGCGACGTCCTTGAACGTGACCCTCACGCGATCCTTGCCGTGCACGCGGTGCCGGCTGCGGCCGAACGACATCAGCATGCCCCCGGCTCCGCCTCGCACGTTCCGTAGAACGAAGAAGTAGAAGAAGCCGATCACCAGCAGCAAGGGCAGTACCCAGTTCAGCAGCCAGATGATCCAGAACCGCTGCTGGGTCCACTCGATCTGCAAATCCTTGTCTTTGACACTGGCGAGGGCTCTTTCCAACTGCTCCTTCGCCCCGGCTTCCGGCCGGTAGTTGACCTTGAACGAGGTCGTTCCCTTCTCCTGGACCATCGGGGCATTCTCTTTGAGCTTGCCCACGATCTCGGAATCACCGACCTCGATCCGCTCGATATTGCCCTGCTCCAGTTGATCGAGGAACTGGTCCCACCGCAGGGTGTTGGTGACGAGCCCCTGCTGGAGCATCATGATCGCGGTAAAGACGATGACCGCGATGATCAGCCAGCTCAGCGGGCCCCGCCGGTAGCTGGGCAGAGCGGGTCTCTTGCCTGGCCGCCTCTCGTTGGTGCGGCGGTATTCGCCGGAACCGTTGTTTTCGTCGTTCTTCATGTCCTCGTATTCTAACGCCGGTGAATGATGCGTGTCTTTGACCTGTGTGGCTGGCACACGCATTTGGCATCTCCGGTCCTCTGCAAGGCCGGAAACCAAGCCTACCCCATCTTACCAATTGTCCTGCATTAGCTCTACGATTTTCTCCGCCAGGTTGTTTGCCGCCAGGCTGGAGGCATAGGTGAAGTCCTGGTTCAGGAATTCGGAGTAGCTGGCCGCCGCGGTAACCGACTTGTTGTTGATCATCAACCTGCCTGTCTTGAGGCTCTTCCAGTTGACCGTGGCGCTCAGGATGACTTCCTTTTCCAGTGCCCGGCCGGTTTCGCGCTCCATCGTGAGAATCGACTCGGCAATGAGCACGAGTTGGCCGTCCATGACGCTGTCGGTGCGGTCCCGGTCGGACACGATCTTGTACGGCGTGTCGGACTCGATCCGCTTGGCCAGAGCGTCGGACAACGTGTACTCGACTCCCCTGCGAAACGTCCGATTGTCGAACATCTCGACGTAGACGCTGCGAACATCCGCGGGAAACAGCGACTTGTTCGTATAGCCGCCCAACCCGTTGCAGCCGGCGAGGACCACAGCCGCCAGAATGGCCAGTGCAGCGCCGCCCACCGCCAGAGGCCGATCCCGTGTCGTGTAGGACTTACTTGCCACCGGCCTTCTCCCCCTTCGCGAGCGCCTGTCTGGCCCGCTCGGCGGCCTTCGTCTTCGGCCAGTTCCGGACCACCATGTCGAAGTACAGGTAGGCGGCCCGATGCTTGCCGACACGCCTGTAGTACTGCCCGATCTTGAACTGCTTGTACGCCATCTCTTCGTCCAGGGTTCCGATCTTCTCGGGGATATCGTTCTTGCGACCCTCGTCGGGGTACAGCGCCAGGAATCTCTCGTAGTACGTCTTGGCCGTCGTCAGCTTCGACGAGTCGAAACGATACCTTTGCTTCGCCCGATGCTGGTTGTAGGCGAGGAAGTTGTCCTCCGCCATGCGGTACAGGGCCCGCTTGCCGATGGGCCCGGTTTCCCAATAGGAGGCGATTTCCGACCACTTGAGATAAGCGTCCACATAGTCCTTCCTCTGCTCATAGTTCTCCGCCACGGCGATGGCCGCGTTCAGACCGATGCCGTTCGGCTCGTCGATTCCGGCGCGGTCGCTGAGCTTCTCCATGATCGCCACGCCTTCCGCATGGCCGGAAACTCTGAGAAAATGCAAGGCGACCTTCTTGCGACCCTTCAGGTAGGCCCGGGCGATGTCATATTCGCGCTGCATGGCCGCGTCTGCGAACTCGCTGCCCGGATAGTCCTTCAGGAGTTTCTCGTACTGGGTCAACGCTCGCGTGTACTGGTTGCGCCAGTAGTGCAGCTCGCCTTTGACGAAGAGGTCCAGATCGGGCCCGACCCGGTCCGGGTACTCGTTCTTGAGCTGCTTGACAACCGCTTCAGCGCCCTGGGCGTTGCCTTCCTGCACCAGCTTCTTGATCTCCGTGATGGCGTGAAGGTATTGCTCGTCGGGTCCGGCGGCCGTCGATTCCCACGTCTGGCCGGTCTTGAGCCGCCAGGTGTCCGCCACGGCGCCGCATGAAAGGGCTATGCACGTAGTCAAGATCGCGTAGCACTGCATCCTGCATCGAGGCATCGCACATCCTGCCAAACACTGTCCCAGCGATGATTCCGGTTGACACGGATCGCCGCTGATTATAGCGACGTGCCGGCGCGTTGCAATGTTTCACCGTCTGCAGGGGAATTTCGTGGTGTCTTTTGTTTTGCGGCGTTCCCGGTGTGCGATATATAATGGCTCGCGACAGTCCTGCCCGTGGAAGGACGGTTGGATGTGCCGGAGTCACGTCAACACTTGATGAATGCAGGTGCCGGGGGAAGGAGGTACAAGATGAACCGACGTTTTCTCATCGCCCTGACAGCGGCCGCCGCGTCTGTGAGCCTGGCTGGTTGCGAGTGCGAGATCGACTTGGAACGCCACGCCACGGTGTCTCAGATTCAGGCGCGACGGATCAGCGTCGAGGACTACATGGACCGGATGAAGGCCGGATGGATCGGCCAGATGGCCGGCGTCGGCTGGGGAGGGCCCACCGAGTTTCGCTACCGGGGCGCCATCATCCCTGAGGACAAGATGCCCCAGTGGGAGCCGAAGCTCATCAACCAGTTCCAGCAGGATGACATCTACGTGGAGATGACGTTCCTGCGGACGCTGGAGCAGCACGGCTTCGGCGTGTCTCTGGGGCAGGCGGGCATCGACTTCGCCAATAGCGGCTATCCGCTCTGGCACGCCAACCGCGCCGGGCGGGACAACCTGCGGGCCGGTATTGCGCCGCCGGACTCGGGCCACCCGCAGTTCAACAAGCACGCCGACGACATCGACTACCAGATCGAGGCCGACTACGCCGGGCTGATCTCGCCGGGCATGCCCAACGTCGGCATTCAACTGGGCGAGATCTTCGGACGCCTGATGAACTACGGCGACGGCTTATACGGCGGCCAGTTCGTCGCCGGCATGTATGCGGAGGCGTTCTTCGAGAAGGACATTGTGCGAGTCGTGGAGGCCGGCCTGCGATGCATCCCGTCGCAGAGCCAGTACCACGAGTGTATCAGCGACGTGCTCCGCTGGTACAGGCAGTACCCCCAGGACTGGGCCAGGACGTGGGACCTGATCAACGACAAGTACCAGTTGAACCCGTTGTACCGTCGATTCTCGTGCACGGGTCCCGAGGATGCGTTCAATATCGACGCCAAGATCAATGGCGCCTATATCGTCATGGGCCTGCTGTACGGGCGAGGCGATCCGGACGCGACGATCGTCATCTCGACTCGCTGCGGCCAGGACTCCGACTGCAACCCGTCCAACGCCGGCGGAATCCTGTTCACGACGATGGGCTTCCGGAACCTGCCGGAACGGTTCTCCAGTGCCCTGGACACCACGGGCAAGTTCAGCCATACGCCCTACGATTTCCCCACGCTGATCGGGGTCTGCGAGAAGCTCGCGCGCCAGGCGGTGCTCAACAGCGGCGGGAGAATCGAGATCGACAAGAACGGCGCAGAGTATTTCGTGATCCCCCGGCAGACGCCGCGTCCCAGCGCGTTTGAGCAGTGCTGGAACCCCGGCCCCCCGGCCTATAGCAGGTACACGGAGCAGGAAATGGCCCGGATCACCGCCAGTGCCGGCAGGGACCTCTCCAAAGCGATGGCGACATTTGCACCCGGGTGGAAGGTGACCAACTGCGGCGACGACATGGACCCCGGCCTCAAGGCCGAGATCCGCGGCCGAAACAACGTGCTCCTGACCCATCCTCTGAATGAGACCATCGGCTGTGTGCTCAGCCGGAGCGCCGAGCTGCCGGCGAACAGGGTCAGCACCCTCAATCTGGTGGTCGGAAACGACCCTCGCGGCGACTGGGACCTGATCGTCAAAGTCAACGGCAAGCAACTGCTTCGAAAGACCATCGGTCCCGAGACCACGGAGCTGGGTTGGACGGAGGTGACCGTCGATCTGTCCTCCTATTCCGGCCAGACCGTCAAGCTGGAGCTGGTCAACGAGCCCACCGGCTGGCGCTTCGAAGCCGCCCACTGGGCCGAAATCGCCCTCCAGAGCCGGTAGACCTGTCCATAGCAAACGTAGAACGACCGGCTCTCGCGGACGAGCAGCTTGTTCGCCGTGCCTGAGTGGGCCTGCGCTCAAGCGTCGGCCCCGGGTTCGGCTCTGTCGGACTGATCCCCGCACATCCAACCGATGCGACGTCGAGACTCCTCACCCCGACCGGTCGGACTTCCCTTGCTCCCACTCATGGAAGTCCCAAACCAGATACGCGCGCACGACATTGAGTCCCATCGCCTTACCCAGCTTGAGCCGATGTCCCCAACACTCCCGCGGCACGCGAGCAAAGTGGATCTCCCCGCACCGAATCTGCAACCGCTGCCCATCCAGCAGAAAGTCCCGCTCCCCAATCGCAAACCGGTGCGTCCCCTGTCCCGTCGCCACCCCGCCCCCAAAACCGACACACCCCGCAATCACTAAACCAACGAGGCTCCGTCCCAATACGCTGAAGCACTTCACATGCATATAGACTCCTTTGCCCTGACCAGCCTACTGAAACCTCTCGATCCAGGCGCGGCCGAATCTTCACCCCACATCATAAGCGACATCGTGACGGGATACCACTGCCATGTCATTCCCGCGGAGGCGGGAATCCAGATTGATGACCCTGCCACAGAGGGCGCCAAGAAGACAGAGCAAATGGAACGACAGACGAACCCCGATCAACGCTGATTCTCGCTGACCACCGGCCGCCGACTACTGCCATTCCGGTGATTCTCTGCTTGCCGACCTCGTAGACGCGCGCCATAATACTCGCCAGATACACACCCTTGATGAGGCTGCGAAAGATCGGTTTGGCTCCTTTGTCGGCCGGACAGATGGGGCAGAGCTGTTGTTGGGCGAGGTCGCAGTGAGTGGCACGGCAACGCAAGTCTGAGAGCCGAGAGAAAGAACAGATGGGACAAAGAGATGCCTTGGTAGGACAATGCGTATGTCTGTACATGGTTCGTAGTGTGTTGCTCCACAACCCTGACATTGTTTTAGGAGGCCTCTAATGAATATCTTTGTAAGCTGGGCTGGAGATTTTGCTCGCTGGGCTGCCGAAGGCTTCACCAAATGGGCACGGCGCGCATTTCGTGGTACTCGGGTCAGGTTCTTTTTCTCCGATAACGACATAAAGCCGGGGCTTCAGTGGCGCAGGATATTGGGACAAGCCATCGAAGCCTCCGGCGCTGGGGTCTTCTTTCTGACTCGTCAAAGCATGCGATCGGATTGGGTGCTGTTTGAAGGTGGTGCTATTGGAAGACTCCAGCGGGCACGAGTCTTTTGCGTACTCCTTGGTGTCAGCGAGGGAGAAATTCCGTCGCCATTCAGACAGTACCAGGCTACAACGGTCAGGAAAGAGAGATTTTGGAGGTTGGTCGAAACACTTGCGAGGATGGCCAGATCCAGAGGGGCAATGGTCTCCACACGTCAACTGCGCGACAGTTTCGATTCCTGGTGGCCAGACTTCGAAAGTGCTGCGAGCAAGAAATTGGAGACTGAGCTTGAGGGATATGGCGACTGGACGTTGGTCAGTCCGGCACAGATCGCCTCTCGCATCTGGGGCTCACCCTTTGAGGCGAAGCACCTGTTCAAGATTGCGGAACGTCGACTCGACTTTATTGCTCAGAACCATTACTTCATGACAGTGGACTATGGTGCAGATCATCTCGATCTACTCCGGGATTTTCTGAGGCGAAAGGGAAATCGCGTCAATATTCTTGCTATGGACAACCGGAAACCAGGAGCAGTGGTAGCGTGGAGGGACCTCATGGGAACGAGCGACTTCCCGAGCGACCTCGGAAAAGCGATAGGAACGTTGCGGCGATGGAAGTCTATCGCCGCTCGAGAAAGGTGGCGCGGCACGTTGGAGATCCGGTTGGCAAATCTCGTTCCTACAAGCCAGACGTTTGTGGATAGCTCACCGCAGAACAACGATGGGCAACTGGTCATGACTCCGATGGGCAGAAAACCCAGTAACGTGGACAGATCGGTCATCCTTGTAAGAAAGAAGGACAGTCCGGATGCATTCAACAGTTACTGGAGCATGTACCAGGAACAATGGAGGCGTGCACGCCCGTTGTAGGTGTCTGAATACGAGGAGGAATCGCGGCGGTCTGCAGTCTCATCCGAAGCTTGTGCACGCTCAATTGACGCGCAGAGGGAATTCCGGGTCCACCTTGGAGCGCCGTTCGTGACATCTCATGAATTCGGGGATTCTTGTTGACCTTGGGTGGTCAGGCGGCGAGGAGTTCGATGTCGCGCATGGAGCCGAGGCGGCCTTCGGCACTCGTCAGGTAGTGGATCCAGCCGGGGTCGTGGCCGAGTAGCTCGCTGCCGACGGTGTCTACGGCGACTGGGTCGAAAGCGGCGAGGATCAGGTTCAGGTGCTTCTTGCGGCCGGAGAGGTGGCGGCCAAGTGAGCCTTAGGCCCACGCGGTGTGCCAGGACGAAGAATGGCCGAGAGCGATGTAGAGGCATTGCGAATGTCTATTGGCGAACATAGGCGCAGCGTGTATAATATGACCATGACGACCAAAGAGACAGCTTTGAAGACAATTGTGCAACTCCCCGAGGGCGTTTCCTGGGAAGAGATTCAAGAGCGGATCAACTTCATCGTCGCCGTGCATAAGGGCCTTCGTGAGCTGGATGAGGGCAAGAGCATCCCTCATGACAGAATCAAGGAGGAGTTGTCGGGATGGCTTACGAACTGATCGGGGCCGGGAATCCAGACGCTTGCGGAGCATTTGTGGACCCCCGCCTGCGCGGGGGTGACATATCCGTGGGGGGATACGTGCGAGTAGTTCCTGTGGCCCTCAACCTGTGACGATCTCGATGTCGCGCATGGAGCCTAAGCGGGCTTCGGCGGTGGTCAGGTAGTGGACCCAGCCGGGGTCGTGGCCTAACAGCTCGCTGCCGACGGTGTCTACGGCGACCGGGTCGAAGCCGGCGAGGATCAGGCCAATGTGCTTTTTGCGGCCGGACAGGTGGCCGCCTTGCAGGGCTACCGAGGCATCCACAACACTCAGGGCGGGCTTCTTGTACGTGCACACGTCTACGATGGAGTCGTCCACCGAGGGCGAGTGTAGCTTGGATTTGTTCCAGCCGCCGGCGTAGTACCTGCCGGGGGCCAGGCCGAACATGTTCTTCATCGCAATCGTCGTCTTGCTGAAGTCGTGGTCCTTCAGGACCGGCACGGAGATGATGAAGGCGTCCCGCGCGACCTTGGGCAGGTGGAAGCACTTCAATTGCAGGGCGTCGGGGTTCTTCAGCTCGACTGTCTCGGCATTGTTGAAGTCGATCAGCTCGATGTGGTGGCGGCGCGCCATGTCGGTGTACCCGAGGGCGGCGTACACGTCGTAGGTCTGCCCGCTGCCGGCCCCCTCGCCAATGACGATCCTGGCCTTGGTGTGGTCGCGACAGTACTTGTAGACCGCCTCGGCCGCCTGCACGCTCGTTGTCACCGGGGGCGGCGCAGAGTTCGTCAGGTTGGGTTTGATGATTATGAGACCATTGGCGGGCAGAGCCTGTGCCGCTCCGACCAGGTCCAGTGCCTTGCCGATACTGGTCTGGTAGTCTGTGAACGCTACTTTGGCGACCTTGCTCATGGTCCCTGCTGCTCCGGTCTGGCCCAGGATACGAGCCCTCCAGAACAAAACGTGCCCGCGCGTCGTAGGTATTCTCCACGTGGGATGGACTGTCCCTGTTGCACGGCCCTACGGTCCTGATACGAGGTAAAAATATTCGGTGGTGGGGTCTTGACTGTCAAGCGATTATCCGTAGATTTGTCGGTTTACACATGAGGGGAAATCCGGTTGGACCCCATGCGTATGCGTGCCTTGTCCATCGGATCAAACCCTGTCTGCCTATGCGTAGACACGGCACCCAAGGGCAGCATAGAGGCCTTGTATTGGAGATGGATATGATTGAGGTCAAAGAACTTCGGCGTAGTTTCGGGCCGGTAGTTGCTGTTGACGGCATTTCCTTCAGCGTGCAGAAGGGCCAGGTGCTTGGCCTGCTCGGTCCCAACGGGGCGGGCAAGACCACGGCCATGCGCATGCTGACCTGCTTCATCCGGCCGGACAGCGGCACCGCGAGCGTGTGCGGCCACGACATCCTGCAGGACCCGACTGGGGTCCGCCGCTCCCTGGGGTACCTGGCGGAGAACTCACCCGCCTACCCCGAGATGTCGGTGGGGGGGTTTCTCAACTTCATCTGCGACGTGCGGCAGATCAAAGGCCCCGACCGCAAGAAGGCCCTCGACCGCGTCGTGCCGATGTGTTCCGTCGACTCCGTGTATCACCAGAGCATCGAGACGCTGTCCAAGGGGTACAAGCGCCGCGTCGGCCTGGCACAGGCGCTGATTCACGATCCGCCGGTCCTGATCCTCGATGAGCCGACCGATGGCCTCGATCCCAACCAGAAGCACGAGGTCCGCCGCCTGATCACCGAGATGGGCAAAGACAAGTGCATCATCATCTCCACGCACATCCTGGAGGAGGTCGAGGCGATCTGCTCGCGCACGATCATCATCGCTCGCGGCAAGGTCCTTGTGGACTCGACCCCGAAGGGACTGAAGGAGAAGCATCATACCAGCCTGGAAGAGGTCTTCCGCCAGATCACGAGGAAGAAGAGCGCGTAGAGTTATGATTTGCCAATTGCGATTTTGAAGAGCGGTGCCAAATCACGAATCGAAAATCGCAAATCGTCAATTTCTTGGGAGTCCGAAATGAACAGTTTTCTGGCCGTATTCAAACGGGAGTTGAAGAGCTACTTCACCACCCCTCTTGCGTACGTGTTTCTTGTCATCTTTCTGTTCTTTGCGGCGTATCTGACGTTCAAGCAGGGCTTTTATGAGGCACGTCAGGCGGACCTGTCGCCGTTCTTCCTGAATTTGCCTCTGCTGTTCGTCTTCATGGTGCCCTCGACCGCGATGCGGTTGTGGGCGGAGGAGCGAAAGGTCGGCTCCGTCGAGCTGCTGTTCACGCTGCCCGTGACGATCACACAGGCGGTGCTGGGCAAGTTCCTGGCGGCCTGGGTGTTCCTCGGAATCGCCCTGGCCCTGACGTTTCCCATGGTGATCACGGTGGCGTACCTGGGCGATCCGGACGGCGGGCTGATCGCCACCGGGTACCTGGGCAGCTTCCTTATGGCCGGGGGCTTCCTTGCCATCGGCTGTTTCTTCTCCGCCTTGAGCAAGAACCAGGTGATTGCCTTCGTGCTCTCTGTGGTGGCCTGTGCGGTTCTTGTGTTCGCGGGGATGCCGACGACGCTGAATTACCTCTCTTCGTTCCTGCCGGCCGGACTGGTATCGGCCATCGAAGGAATGAGCTTCCAGGAGCACTTCGAGTCGATGCAGAAAGGCATCCTGCAGTTCAAGGACATTGCCTACTTCGTGGTACTCATCGCGGGCTGGATTGCGGCTTGCACGATCATTCTCGATGAAAGGAAGGCGAGCTGATGAATCGGACGATACGAGCGATTGTGGGTGCGGTTCTTGTTCTGATCATTGCCTTTAGCGGCATCAGTATCAGCCAGAACATCGGCAAACGCCTGCGGGTCGACGTCACCGAGCAGGGCCTGTATACCCTCTCCAAGGGGACCAAATCGATATTGAGCAGGCTGAATCAGCCGATCAAGGCGAAGCTGTACTACGCCAAGACGGCGGCGATGAAGGGTCCCGACCAGATCCGCTACTTCAACAACTACTATGAATTCGTGCGGACCCTGCTCGAGGAGTACGTGTCGGCCTCGAACGGCATGGTCGAGCTGGAAGTGATCGATCCACGGCCGTTCTCCGATGAAGAGGAACAGACGATGCGGTACGGCCTGAAGCGCTTCCCGATCACCGAGGAGGAGAGCTTCGTCTTCGGGCTGGTCGTCCAGACCCAATTTGGCGTGGACAAAACGATTCCGTTCTTCTCGCCGGACCGCCAGAACTTCGTCGAGTACGACATCAGCTACCTGATCGACACCTCGATCACCAAGCAGAAGAAGAAGATCGGCGTGATGAGCTCGCTGCCGGTGATGGGCCAGGATACGAGCGATTACATGGCCCGCATGATGCAGATGCAGGGCCAGCAGCCGGAGCCGCCGTGGACGATTGTCGAGCAGCTCAGGAAAGAGTACGAAGTGACCACGGTGGCCACGGACGTCAACGAGATCAACGATGTCGATATCCTGCTCGTGATTCATCCGAAGGACCTGCCCGAGAAGACGCAGTTCGCAATCGATCAATTCGTCCTCAAGGGCGGCCGGACGGTGGTGTGCGTGGACCCGCACTGCATCGTGGACCGGCCGCAGCGAAACCCGATGCAGATGACGCCCCAGAACCAGGATTCGAACCTGGAGAAGCTGCTGCGCGCCTGGGGTCTGGAAATGCCCAAGAACACGTTTGCCGGCGACCGGGGCCTTGCCGTGGCGGCTGCCGTCGCGCGGGACCAGCGGCCGGAGAAGATCATCGGATACCTGGGGCTCACGCCGGGGTGTTTCAACGAGGATAGTGTGATCACGACGAACCTCAACCAGGTCAGAGTGCTGTTTGCCGGCGCTCTGAAAGGAGTCGATCTGGAGAACAAACCGGCGCAGGAGAGTGGCGCGGACGCGAACAAGCCCCCGGAGGAGAAGCCTGCTGAAACACCGCCGATCCAGCGGACGCCGCTGGTGATGACCTCCGCGACGGGCAATACCTGGACGGTCACCAACTCCTTCGAGCTCATGTTCCCCGATCCCGCCAAGCTCATGGCCAAGTTCATCGAGGGCACCGAGCCGGTGGAGATGGCCTATCTTGTCACGGGCCGGTTCAAGAGCGCCTTCCCGCAAGGCATCGAGGTCGAAGTGGCAGCCAAGGATGACGACAAGGAAGACGAAGATCCCAACGCGCCCAAGACGGTCAAGAAGCACGTCACCGGCCTGACGGAAGCGACCTCCGATTGCGCCGTCGCTGTGTTTTCCGATGTGGATTTCCTCAGCGATCAACTGGCGTACGCCAATTCGTTCTTCGGCAAGATGGTCGTGGGCGACAACAGCGCCCTGCTGATCAACACGATCGAGGACCTGGCCGGATCGGGCGACCTGATCTCCATCCGCTCTCGCGGCAACTACAAGCGTCCGTTCACCGTCGTGGACAAGGTCGAGCAGGACGCCGAGAGGGAGACGGCCGACGAGATCACGCTGATCAACGCCCAGATCGAAGGCTTCAATCAGAAGCTGCAGGAGCTGGTCTCCAACGCCAAAGGCGAGGAGCAGCAGGCGGTGGTGGGCAACACGATCGTCCAGCAGAAGCGGGATCTGGAGTTGAAGATCCATAACGCCCAGAGGCAGTTGCGGGCGGTGCAGGCCAAGCGCCGGGTGCGGATCGAGCAGCTCGGCAGCACGCTCGAGATGGTCAACGTGGCGTCCGTGCCCGGCGTGGTGATGGTGATCGCGCTGGTGCTGGGCACCTGGCGAGGCCTTCGCCGGCGGCACTACATCAGCCATGCCAGCGATGCGTAGGACTGATTATTGATAGTTGACGACTGATGGTTTGCAGGCGCACATGGCTATCGGCCACAAATCATCAATCATCCTTTGTCAATGAAGGGGTTACGTGGATGAGCAACCAGAAACTCGGCATATTGGCCGTCGTGGCGGTAGTGATGGTTGTATGGGCGACGCTTCAGTCGCGGATTCCGGCCAAGAAGCAGACGGGACAGTCCGGCCCGGCCTACCTCGTCCAGGGGCTCGACCCGGAGGCGATCGGGAGCATCGTGATCGGACAGGGCGACAAGGCCATCAAGATCGAACGCCAGCAGGGCCAGTTCGTCGTGACCAACGAAAAGGACTATCCCGCCGATGCCAAGCAGATCAACGACCTGATCACCAAGGCCCTCGATATCAAGACCTCGGAGGTCTACACGAAGAATCCGAAGAACCACGAGGAGCTGGAGGTGACCGAGGCCAAGGCCAAGCACGTCATCAAGCTCTTCAAGCAGGACGGCTCGCTCCTGACGGGCGTCATCGTCGGCAAGTCGCAGGAGAACGGACAGAACACGTACGTCCGGCTGGCGTCGAACGATACGGTATTCCTGGCCAAGGAAGTGCCGTGGTTCCGCGACAGGGCGCTCGACTACGTCAACCAGGAGATCGCTGCGGTCAAGCGCGAGGATGTCAACACGGTGACCGTGACTACGCCGGAGGGGTCCTACACGTTACGGTCCCAGAAGGAGGGCGACGGCGTGGTCCTCGTGGATCTGCCCGCCGACAAGAAGCTCAAGGACAGCGACGCCCGGAGCGTCTTCACCGCTCTAACCAGTCTGCGGTTCGACGACGTCAACACGCCTGAGGATGTCAACGGGCTGACGTTCGACTCCAGCTACGTCTGCCGATTGAACGACTCCACCGAGTACAAGCTGCAATTCGCGAAGAAGGGAACGAAGACGTATCTGACCTGCGAGGCGCAGTACACCGACCCGACCAAGGTGACCATCAATCCGAACCAGCAGGACTCGCCGGAAGAGCTTAAGAAAAAGGAGGCCAAGCTCCTGGCTCAGGAGCATGCGCAGAAGTTCACGCTGCGCCACAGAGGCTGGATCTATGAGATCCCCGATTGGAAAGCCAAGACCCTGACCAAGAAGCGTTCAGACCTCCTGGAGGACGTGAAGAAGGAGACGCCGGCGAAACCTGCCGATGCCAATCAGCCCGCGCCGGTCGCGGAGCTGCAAGCGGCGCCCCCGGAGCCTCAGAAAACGCCGGAGCCGCCTCCGACGGAACCCGAGGCCCAGGCACCGGAGCAGCCGGCAGCCGTGCAGCCGGCGCCGGCGCCGGAGCCGAACAAACCGCCGCAATAGAGCAGGCTTCCCATGCCGACCCGTGACTATCGGGCAAGGACGCGCGACGAGCCATGAAGATCGATCGCTTCATCTTGGGAGACTTCGAGACCAACTGCTACGTCGTGCGCGCCGACGAGGCGGCCAAAGACTGCCTGGTCATCGATCCGGGCTTCGACGCGCAACAGGTCGTGGACTTTCTCGTCGAGCGCGAGCTGAATCCCGTCGCGATAGTCCTGACGCATGGTCACGCCGATCACATCGTCGGTGTCCAGGGGCTTCGGCGGCAATTCCCCGAGGCAAAGGTGTATATTCATAAGCTCGACGCGACGATGCTGACGAACTCGGCGACAAACCTCTCAAGCCTTGTGGGAAGACCCTATGCGGCGGACCCCGCGGACATGCTCCTGGAAGACGGCGAGACGGTCGAGCAGGCCGGCGTCCGGTTGGAGGTCCTCCACACCCCCGGTCACACGCCCGGCGGGATGTCTCTCTATGCCCGCGAGGAGGGCCTGGCCTTCGTGGGCGACACGCTGTTTGTCGACTCGGTGGGGAGGACCGACTTTCCGGGCGGTGACATGGGCCAGTTGATCCGCGGCATCAAGGGCAAGCTCCTGACCCTGCCCGACAATACGGTGGTCTACCCCGGCCACGGCATGCGATCCACCATCGGCCGCGAAAAGCGAGCCAACCCCTTCCTGATCTGAGGGTCAACGGCCGACTCCATGGGGGACAGAGCCGCCCCGGCCTTCGCGATAGAATCCGCCAAAAAAGACTGGTCAAACGCCCCTCGTGATTGTATACTAATGTCGTGATTATCGGCACCGGCACCGCGTTGGCCCTGGTTGCACGGCATGGGAAGCCGCACCGATGAGGGTTCGCTTTCACCCCCATGCCCGGGATCGCCTGGCCGAGCGCGGGACCACGGAGGAAGAAGTGGTCCTGGCGGTAGAGACCGGTGAGAAGTTCACGGCAAGGTTCGGCCGGTTTGGATTCCGCCGCAACGTCCCGTTCGGCGAATTCTGGAGAGGCAAACAGTATCGGATGAAGCAGATTGAGGCCTACGCGATCCGGCGCTATGACGGCTGGTTCGTCATCTCCGTTGTCACGAGGTACTTCTGATGGACTGGAAAGGCAGGGTTGCATGAAATTCACCTACGATCCCCGCTACAATGTCGGATACATCCGTTTCAAGACCAAGAAGGCCGACGCCGAGTCGATCAAGCTCAGCGACGAGCTCGTGATCGACCTGGCCCCCGACGGCACCGTCTACGGGATCGAACTGCTCAACGCCAACGATCAGATGCTCCGTGACGACACCGGCGAGTTCGCCGTCATCAACGAGCAAACCGGCGAGAAAACCCGCTTCCCCCTCAGCAAGAAGACCAAGAAACCCGCCAAGCCCGCCGCCCGCCCCAAACGCCGACCCACGGCCTGAGCATCGCCAGCGTTCGCCAGGCGAGACACATGAGGCAGGGTCCGAACAGACGCCGGGCTTTCATGTCATCTTGATCAGCGAGAATTCACGCACGACTTCCCCGCTATGGGCATCGACAAACACCCGTCGTCTTATACCTGGGCTCGCGCCATGTACTTCAATGCTCCATATCAGGCGTACGGGCCCGCTGGTAGAAGTCACGGCAGGGGCATAGATCATCAGAGTCGGCACCAATGGCTCCAGCCCTTTCCATCCGTAGCGTTCTGCAACATAGGCTACCGCTCTGTTCTGCGCATCCGCCGCGTCGATGGAAGGCGTCGTTGACACTGTGCCCGTATCCAGGGGCGACGTATCGATCAGGATGTCAGCCGTGACCGAATTGATCCCGCCACTGTGATCGGCCACGATTCCCACCCTGGCGTCCAGGACTTCAACGCCCGCATACATCTGCCCATATTCCACAACGCTGAAATCGACGTAGGTCATAGCTCGCCATAGAGCAAAACTCACCGGTTTGCCTGTGTCGGCGAACAGGTCCTGCCACTGGGCAAGGAACCAGTTGGCCGCTCTCTGTGGGTGTGTTGCCTCAGATGGAATTGGACATTCCCAGATTGAGTGGTAGTGAGTAGTTTGATACCCATTTTGAAAGGAATGTCCATGAC